>NZ_JBSGDB010000151.1:0-18352 GCF_053602155.1 Streptomyces sp. NPDC004561 | reverse complement strand
CCGGGCGGCAACCGGTCCAGCATGGACACCCCGACGTATGCGTAACCGCTCACGATGACCACCACGGCCATGGCGAACATCTACGCCCTCAGCCGCAGCCAGGACCAGGAGGCCCAGGGCTGGGTCCCCCTCCCACCGCAGGTCGGCCGGGTGCGTACGGCGCCGCTGTGGACGGCCGAGGACAACGGCGTCGCGTACGGACGGCGCGTGCGCCGGCGCTTCACCGAGTGCTACGGGGAACTGGTCGGCGCGATGTGCGCCGCGACCGAGCCCGCCGGTGCCGTGTCCAATGCCGACGGCGCCGCGTCCGCCGCCCTGGCGGACCGTTTCGCCAACGCTCTGTACGGCCTCGCCGAACTCGCCCGCGACGAGGGCGGACTCGTCGGCGCCCTGCGCTCCGACGCCGCGGTACGCACCCTGGAGCACGCCTGCCGCGCCCCCTCGGCGCTGCGCACGGCGCGCGAGGCGCGCGTACCCGACCTGCTCACCGTCACCGCACACCTCGAACGCGCCCTGCGCCCCCTCTCCCTCGACTGGTACGGCGACGACGCCCTCGGCGCGGCCGACCTCTGCCACGCCACCGCCGGCGGCCCAGCCGCCCTCCCCGGGCTGCTCGCCCGGCACTTCTCCGGCGTGCCGCTGCTGGTCACCGAGTACGGCGTGCAGCTCCGCTCGCACTACCTGGCCCTCGGTCCCGGCGCCGCCGCCCCCGCCGTACGCGCCCTGCTCGCCGCCTTCCACGGCCGGCTCGCCGCCGAGGTCTACCGCCGGTCCGAGATCCTCACCCCGGGCAACGCGCACGCCCGCCGCTGGCAGGAGCGGTGCGGCGCCCAGCGGTTCCGGATCCGCACGGTGTACCCCGGCATGGAGGCCGACCACTTCACGGAGGTCGGCGAGTCCCCGGACCGCGCGGACCCGGACACGCTGGTCTGGGTCGGGCGCGTCGAACCCGCCAAGGACCTGGTCTCGCTGCTGCACGCCTTCGCCGAGGTCCGCAAGGAGGAGCCCAAGGTCCGCCTGCGGATCGTCGGCTCGCCCACCGGGCCCGAGGGGGAGGCGTACCTCGGCCACTGCCGGGTGCTCGCCGCGCAGCTCTTCCCGGACGAGGCGGAGGGCGCCCACGACATCGGCGACAACCCCGTCTCCTTCGAGGAGATCGGCGGCCCGGAGGCGCCCACGCTGCCCGACGCGTACGCGGCCGCCGCCGTCGTCGTGCTCTCCAGCGTGGTGGAGGGCTTCCCGATCGGCCTCGTCGAGGCCATGTTCTGCGGCCGGGCCACCGTCTCCACGGACGTCGGCGCGGTCGTGGAGGCCATCGGCGGCACGGGACTCGTCGTGCCCCCGCGCAATCCGCGGGCGCTCGCCGACGCGTGCGTGGCGCTGCTGCGCGACCCCGAGCGCCGTGCGCGCCTCGGCGCCGCCGCGCGCGCCCGCGCGCTCGAGCTGTTCACCGTCGAGCAGAACATCGCGGCATTCCGCGGCATCTACCTGGAGATCGTCTCGCACTGCCCGGTGCGCCGGGTCGTTCTCGACGACGCCGGCGCCCCGTTGCCGTTCGCCACGCCTCCCGAGTCCCACGTCCTGGGCCGCTGGACCGGCCCCACGGCCCGCGTCCTGCCCCGGGGCGTCCCCGGCCGGGTCATGGGCGCACCGGTACGCGCCACGCCGGCGACGGTCAGGGAGGGGGCGTGATGAGCGAAACGACCGCGCCGGGCGGCGCGGACGGGCCGGACACACCCGGGATGCCTCCCGGCGCCGGGGAGTGGGCCGGGGGTTCCGGGGGGTTGGGGGTGACCGAGGCGTATGAGGCCGCCGATGGCTTCGGGGTGGCCGATGCCTGCGATGCCGTGGCCTCTGAAGTGGCCCACGGTTCTCGGGCGTCGATGAGGGAGTCGCACTTGTGGGAGGCGTCGGCCGGCGGGCCGTTCGTGGCGTCCGAGACCTCGATCGGCGGAACGCACACGGCGCCGGGGGGCGGGTCCTGCTCGGCTGAGGCCCCGGCCGGCGGACCGCTCACGATCATTGGCGAACAGACGGCTACTGGCCGAGCTTCCGCGCCAGTTGGCCAAACGCCGACGGCCATCGGCGAGAGATGCACGGCCGTCGGCGAACCGCGTACGGCCACCGGTGAGCCTCGCTCGCCCGAGGCCCCCGCAAGCGGCCCGCACCGGCGGCCGACCTCGGCCGTCACGCCCGGCGGGCACGCCACGCGCACCGGCCGGGCGGAGCCCACGGCCCCTGGGCCGGACAGTGGCCGTAGAGCCGCCCCCCGGCGCGGGGCCGTAGACCCCGTGAAGGCGCTGCTGCACCGGCACCGGGAGCTGTGCGAGCGGGCCGTGGACCCGTTGGAGATCGCCGCCGGGCTGGAGGCGCACGGCATCACCGACCGGACCGCCGCCCGCTTCCGCCACCGCGACGTCTTCTCGCTCGCCGAAGAGCTGTACGCGCGCGTGCCGCGGGGCGCCGAACCCCTCCCGGAGCCCGAGCGGCTGCCCGTGCCCCGCGTCCGCGCCGGCTGGGTCCTGCTCACCCTCCTGCCCGGTGCCCTCGGCGCGGCCACGGTGGCCGGAGTGCGCCTCACCCACGGAGATCCCCGCCTGCTCGTGGCCGTCGGCGGCATCCTCGCCGTCGCCCTCGCCACCCGCGCGGCACTGCGCCACGGGCCCCTCGCCAGTCCGCCCGGCACGCGCGCGTGGCAGACGGTCACCGGCACGGACGCCTGGACCCTCTGGCTCCTCGGGTACGCCCTCTTCGGCGACGGCCTCCTGCACGACGTCCTGACCGGCGGCCCCGACACCCCGCCTACCGGCGCCCCGGACGGCCCCTGGCCCACGGCCGCCGCGCCCGCCCTGGCCCTCGCCCTGGCCTGCGCCCCCGCCGCGTGGTGCGCCCACCTCCTCACCGCGGGCGCCCGCCGCAGGCTCTCCGGCAGCCGGGGCCTGGGGGACTTCACGGCCGCGGCCAAACCGCTGCTGTTCGGCAGCCTCACCCTGTTCCTCGGCACCCTCACCGCACTGCTCCTGCTGTGCGGCTCGGTCCTGCGCGAACCCGCGGCCTACCCGCAGGCCCTCACCCTGGGCGCCCTGCTGCTGCTCGCCCGCCTGCTCACCGTGCACCACCACCGGCGCGCCCCCCTCTACGCGCTCGGCGCCGCGGCGGCCACGGAGGCGCTGGCCGTCGCCCTGGTCCTGACCGGCCGCCTGCCCCACTGCGGCCTCCTGGCGGCGCCCGTCGAGGGCCTCGTGGACGCCTGGGGCGAAGCCGCCGTTCCGGCCCTCGCCTGCGGCATCGCGGCCCTCGCCCTGCTGCTCCACGCCGGCCGCACCCTCACCCGGGCCTCGGCCCACGCGCCCACGGGAGCGCCCGAGTGAACCCACGTCACCGGCCCGCCCGGAGCACCTCGTCCACCGCCCGCAGCGCGCGACCGCACCGGGCGGCGGCCGCAGACGCCCGGCACGCCGACCCAGGCACCAGCACCACCCCCTTGAAGGAGAAGACCAGATGACCACCTCCCGACCCGGAGCGTCCGGAGCCACCGGAACCCCCGGAGCGCCCGCAGCAGCCGCCGGAGCCCCCGCCACGGCCGGCCCCGCCCGCGCGCACACCCCGGGAGCCGCACGATGAGGGTCCTGCTGATCGGAGCCAACGGATACCTCGGCCGCTTCGTCGCCGACCGCCTGCTCGCCGACCCGGCCGTCCAGCTCACCGCGCTCGGCCGCGGCGACGACGCCGACGTCCGCTTCGACCTCGCCACCGGCAGCCCGGGCGCGCTCACCCGCTTCCTCGACGCGGTCCACCCCGGAGTCGTCGTCAACTGCGCGGGCGCCACCCGTGGCGGCGCCCGCGAACTCACCCGGCACAACACCGTCGCCGTCGCCACCGTCTGCGAGGCCCTGCGCCGCAGCGGCTGCGGCGCCCGGCTGGTGCAGATCGGGTGCAGCTCCGAGTACGGCCCGAGCCAGCCCGGCTCGTCCACGGCCGAGGACGCGGTGCCCCGCCCCGGCGGCCCGTACGGCGTCAGCAAGCTCGCCGCCACCGAACTGGTCCTCGGCTCCGGCCTCGACGCCGTGGTGCTGCGCGTCTTCTCGCCCGCCGGACCCGGCACCCCCGCCGGCTCCCCGCTCGGCCGCCTCGCCGAGGCCATGCGCCGCGCCATGCAGTCCGGCGACGGCGAACTCAAGCTCGGCGGGCTCGGAGCCCAGCGGGACTTCGTCGACGTACGCGACGTCGCCCGCGCCGTCCACGCCGCCTCGCTCTCCGCCGCGCAGGGCGTCATCAACATCGGCTCCGGCCGCGCCGTACGCCTCAGGGACGCCGCCACCGTCCTCGCGCGCGTGGCCGGCTACGGCGGCACCCTGCACGAACTCGACTCCCCGCCCGGCCCCCTGCGCAGCGCCATCGGCCACCCCCGCGCCGATTCCGAGCACGCGGGCCCGGTGGCGTACCCGTACCCGGACGGCTGCGGCAGCTGGCAGCAGGCCGACGTGCGCACCGCGCGCGACCGGCTCGGCTGGCGGCCCCGCATCAACCTCGAAGAATCCCTGGCCGACATCTGGATGGAGGCGGCATGCCGCATCTGACCAGCACCACCACCGGCACCACCAGCACCGGCGTCCGTACCGCCCTCGGCGTCCCCGGTTACGCCCACCCGCTCGTCGCGCCCGCCCAGTGGGCCGAGCTCGCCCGCCCCGGCACCCCGCTGGACTGGGTGGTCCTCGACGTGGCCGCCGGACCCGGCACCCGCCCCGACCCGCACTGCCTGGAGGCGGCGGGCCGGCTGCGCGGGGCCGGCGTCCGCGTCCTCGGCCACCTGGACCTCACCCACGGCTTCCGTGCCGTCGGCGACCTGCTCGCCGACGCCCAGCGCCATCTCGACTGGTACCGGGTCGACGGCTTCCTCCTGGACCGCTGCCCCGTCGAGCGCGACGCGCTCCCCGAGGTCCGCCGCGTCATCGCCACGCTCAGGACGATCAGCCACACCGCCCACATCGTGCTCGGCCACGGCAGCCACCCGCACCCGGGCTACGCCGAGAACGCCGACCAGCTGGTGACCTTCTCCGGCTCCTGGTCCGACTACCGCTGGTCGCAGGTCGCCGAGTGGACCGCCGACTACCCGCCCGACCGGTTCTGCCACTTCGTGCACAGCGTGCCCCGCGGCCACCTGGAGGAGGCGCTGCGCATCGCGCGCTGGCAGGGAGCGGCGACGATCTACTTCACGGACCACACCGATCGCCGTGGCCGCGCGGACCCGTGGGAGACCATGCCCGGGTACTGGGACGAAATCGTCTCGCGTATCGGAACGGGTGTCTCGGAATGAAGGAGGCCGTGGCAGTGTTACAGGGAGAACCACTTGTAGTGATCGACCGACCAACGGAGTCCCCGTGTCGCTGCCACCCCTGGTCGAGCCGGCTTCCGAGCTCACCGTAGACGAGGTTCGCAGGTACTCCCGCCACCTGATCATCCCCGATGTGGGCATGGACGGGCAGAAGCGGCTGAAGAACGCCAAGGTGCTGTGTGTGGGCGCCGGTGGCCTGGGCTCGCCGGCCCTGATGTACCTGGCCGCCGCGGGCGTCGGCACCCTCGGCATCGTGGAGTTCGACGAGGTCGACGAGTCGAACCTGCAGCGCCAGATCATCCACAGCCAGTCCGACATCGGCCGCTCCAAGGCCGAGTCCGCGCGTGACAGCGTCAAGGGCATCAACCCGTACGTGGACGTGATCCTTCACGAGGAGCGGCTCGAGGCCGACAACGTGATGGACATCTTCAGCCAGTACGACCTGATCGTCGACGGCACCGACAACTTCGCGACCCGCTACCTGGTCAACGACGCGTGCGTGCTGCTGAACAAGCCGTACGTCTGGGGTTCGATCTACCGCTTCGACGGCCAGGCCTCCGTCTTCTGGTCCGAGCACGGCCCCTGCTACCGCTGCCTCTACCCGGAGCCCCCGCCCCCCGGCATGGTCCCCTCCTGCGCCGAGGGCGGCGTGCTGGGCGTGCTGTGCGCGTCCATCGGCTCCATCCAGGTCAACGAGGCCATCAAGCTCCTCGCGGGCATCGGCGAGCCGCTGGTCGGCCGTCTGATGATCTACGACGCCCTGGAGATGCAGTACCGCCAGGTCAAGGTCCGCAAGGACCCGAACTGCGCGGTCTGCGGCGAGAACCCCACCGTCACCGAGCTCATCGACTACGAGGCCTTCTGCGGCGTCGTCTCCGAGGAGGCCCAGGCGGCGGCCGCCGACTCCACGATCACTCCCAAGCAGCTCAAGGAGTGGATCGACGACGGCGAGAACATCGAGATCATCGACGTCCGCGAGCCGAACGAGTACGAGATCGTCTCCATCCCGGGCGCCAGGCTGATCCCGAAGAACGAGTTCCTCATGGGCAGCGCCCTGGAGAACCTCCCGCAGGACCGGAAGATCGTCCTGCACTGCAAGACGGGTGTCCGCAGTGCGGAAGTCCTCGCCGTCCTGAAGTCCGCGGGCTTCGCCGACGCCGTCCACGTCGGCGGCGGAGTCATCGGCTGGGTCAACCAGATCGAGCCCCACAAGCCGGTCTACTGATCAACGGCCCCGCCCACCAGTGAGCCCGAGGAAGCCCACGGCATCTGACCAGTTCGGATGCCGTGGGCTTCTGCCGTCGCCGGTCGCGCAGGAAACGACTGTGCGGCAGCACTCACTCCTGAACCTTGTCCGGAGCGGTGACTACAGAAGTGTCTTCGGCGATGTCGGTCCAGAAGACACGGACGACTGATCCCTTCGTCCCGAAGCAACTTGGGTGAGGGCTGGGCCCTGGGCGGGCGTCCCTGTCACCTGCGTTGATGGTCCGCAGGCGTCCGTGCTCGTCCATCGCTGCGCGTCGGCGTCGTCACGCAGGGGCCGGCTGCCGTACTCCGCTGCTGTCCGGAGCCCTCTCCTCGCCGCTGCAGCGAGGGCCGCGCCAATCGTGAAGAGCGTCCCCGCACCCACGCCTACGGCTGCTCGTGTGTGCCTAGGAGAGCTGGGCCCGACAGTCTTGGCGATGTTCTGACACGCGGTCTGTTGACGCCGCGCTCCACCCGGCGTTGGATCTTCCCTGCCCGTGCGGGTGTACGGGTAGAGAGCTGGGACGATGACCGAGGACGCCAGACCCGGGCTGATAAGGGTGGTGTACTTCCAGCAGGCGTGCGCATCGATGATGGTCGGCGGCGCGGTGCTGTCCGAAGGGCTGCTGCTGGTCTTGATCGGTACGGCTCGCCGGCTGGAGACCCTCCTGGTGGGATCAGTTGCGGTGGCTCTTGTGTCCCTGGTGCTTCTGCCGCTGCGCTTCCGCCTGCCCGCCCGCCTTCGCCGCACGTACGAGCATGCCGCGCGGATCGACAGCGCCGAACAACAACCGCACACCGGCGAGGACGCGGCGCAGCGGCTGTCGCTACGGCGCACGGCCGGATTCGTGGGTGTCGCGGTCTGCTGGATGATGCTCATCGGCCTGGCATCGCATCAGCTGATGCCGCCCGTCATGCTGGTTCCGGTGGCCGTGGCCCAGTGGGCGCAGTCCCGGGCGACCGCGGAATGGGAGCGGGTGAACGGGGCAGACCTGTGGCAGACCGTGCCAGGGCTGCTGGGCGCCCGAGGACCGGTGTTCCGTGTGCCGGCAGAGCGCGGTATCTGAAGCCACGGCCTCAGCCACAGCCCCGGCTCGGAAGAGCGCGTACACGGGCCTATGCTGACCTGGCAAAGCGCTGGCCTGCGGAAACGTCCCGCGCTGCCGTGCAGGAGTTCAGCCGGGGTAGGGCTCGTTCCGGTCGGCCGAACCGTGCTCGATCCACATGCGCATCGACGGGTGGATGCTCAACTCGTCCAGCCTGCCCGGGTCCACGAACGCGACTTCCTTGCCCTCACTGCTCGTCCGCAGCCGGCCGCCGATGATGCGGGCGTGGAAGCAGATGGAGAACTGCTGGCGAACCTCGCCGTCGTCGTACGCCATGACGTGCCCGGGATGCGTGTAGATCCCGACCAGGCCGGTCACCTCCACGTCGAACCCGGTCTCTTCCTTCGTCTCGCGTACAGCCGCGTCGGGGGCTGACTCGCCCAGGTCGATGCCGCCTCCGGGCAGGGCCCACAGGTCGTTGTCGGTCCTGTGGATCAGAAGCGCACCCGCGAGGCGGTGGATCGAGTCTTCGTATGCGCCCCGGACGCCGGTGACGGCCCCACGACGGCCCAGGGGGCGTGACGGTACGGAAAAGCAGCAGGTCACGCGGCAGATTGCCTGACTCGCCGGTCTACTGATCCGGTGATCAGGAGCAGACGGTGCCGGCCGGCGGCACCTTTCCGTCCAGTAGATAGCCGTTCACGGCGCTCTGCACGCACATGTTCTTGCTGTCGTACGCGCCGTGCCCCTGGCCCTTGTACGTCAGCTCCACGGCGACGCCCTTGCCGAGCGCGTCCACCATCTTCTTCGCGCCCTCGTACGGGGTGGCCGGGTCGCCGGTGTTGCCGACGACGAGGATGGGCGCCGACCCGGGCGCGCTGACGTCGGGGTGGTCGGCGGCACCCGGCACGGCCCAGTTGGTGCAGCTGACCATGCCCCAGGCCAGGAAGTCCCCGAACAGCGGTGAGGCGGCGTGGAACTCGGGCAGCTTCTGCTGCACGAAGTCGGTCGTGTACCGCGGCTTCTCGTCGGCGCAGTTGATCGCCACGTTCGCCGCGGTGATGTTGCTGTACCGGCCGTCCTCGGTGCGGCCGTTCATCGAGTCGGACAGCAGCATGAGGACCCTGCCGTCGCCGTCGTACGCCTGCTCCAGGCCCTCGGTGAGGTACTCCCAGAAATCCTTGGAGTACAGGGACTGCGCGATGCCGTTGGTCGCGGCGGTCTGGGTGAGCTGGCGCGGGAAGATGCCGGGGATCGGCTTCTTCTCCAGGTCGTTCAGCAGTGTTGCGATGCGGTTCTTGACGTCCTCCGGGGTGTTCCCGATCGGGCACTCCGTCTGCTTCGACGTGCAGTCCTCGGCGAAGTTGTCGAGCGCGAGCTGGAAGCCCTTGGCCTGTCCGAGCGCGCTCTGCTCGGGGTTCTGCGTCGGGTCGACGACGGCGTCGAAGACGGCCCGGCCGACGTTCTTGGGGAACAGGTGGGCGTAGACGCCGCCGAGTTCGGTGCCGTAGGAGATGCCGAAGTAGTGCAGCTTGGCGTCGCCCAGGACCTGGCGCATCAGGTCCATGTCGCGGGCCGCGTCGGTGGTGCGCACCTGCGGCAGGACCTTCTTGGAGTTCCTCTCGCAGGCGGCGTTGAACTGCTTGGTGCGATCGATGAGTTGGGCGCGCTCGGCGGCGTTGTCGGGCGTGGCGTCCTGCTGGAAGTACGAGTCGAGCTGGGCGTCGTTCTTGCACTCGACCGGTGCGCTGCGGCCGACCCCGCGCGGGTCGAAGCTGACGAGGTCGTAGCGGGTGCGCAGGGCCGCGTAGTCGTCACCGAACGCGGGCAGCGTGGTGACGCCGCTGCCGCCGGGCCCGCCGAAGTTGAACACGAGCGAGCCGATCCGCTTGCTCGCGGGTCCACTGGCCTTGGCGCGGATCAGCGCGATGCCGATCGTGTCCCCCTTGGGCTTGCTCCAGTCCAGGGGGGCCTGCATGGTGGCGCACTGCCACTTGGCGCCGTTCGGCAGCGGGGAGGGGACACCGCCGCCGCCCTCCGCCTCGGACGGGGCGGGGCAGTCCTTCCAGTCCAGCTTCTGCGCCGTGAGGTCCCCGTCCCTGGCGTCGTCGCCGCACCCGGCCAGCAGCGCGGCCAGCAGCACGGCGGTCGTGGTGAGGGCGGCGGCACGCAGCCTGGAGGGATTGGCCATGGTTCCATCCTGGGCCCGCGCACGCCGGCCCGCGCGGGGCACGGGCCGTACGAGGTATGCGGCCGGCCGCTGCTACAGGGCGCCCTTGCGGCTCAGGTGGTTGAAGGCCAGCCAGCCCGGCAGCACGGGCAGCCACAGCGTCAGCAGCCGGTACAGCAGGACGGCCGGGGCGGCGACCTCCTTGGGCAGTCCGACGGCGATCAGACCGACCGTCAGCGTCGCCTCGACCGCGCCGACGCCGCCCGGGGTGGGCGCCGCGGACCCGAGCGCGTTGCCGGCGAGGAAGACGACGGCGACGCTGGCGATGCTCAGCGAGGTCGAGCCGTCGCCGAACGCCCGGACGGAGGCGTCCAGGCACATCACGAAGCAGAACGTCAGCAGCAGGATGCCGCCGATGCCGGTGACGAGCTTCTGCGGCCGCTGCAGCACGTCGAGGATGCGGGGCACGACGCCGGCGAACAGCGACCTCACGCGCGTGACGACGAATTTCCGCAGGAACGGCACGGAGGTCACGACGAGCACCAGCACCGCCACCGTCAGCAGACCGGCGATGACCGTGCGGGACGGCGACAGCGACGGGGTCTTCTCGGTGCCGGTGAGATAGCCGAAGGACAGCAGCATCAGGATGTGGCAGCCGAGCCCGGCCAGCTGCGACGCGCCCACGCTCGCCACGGCGAGCCCCGGACGCACCCCCGCGCGCTGCAGATACCGCGTGTTGAGGGCCACACCGCCGACCGCGGCGGGTGCCACGATCTTCACGAACGAGCCGGCCACCTGCGCGGCCACACCCCGCAGGAACGGCACCCGCTCCGGCACGAACCCCAGGAGCTGCATCGCCGCCGCGACGTAGCTGAGCGCCGAGAACGCCACGGCCGCCGCGACCCAGCCCCACTGGGCGTTGGCGATCAGCGGACCGAACTCGATGTGCGTGAGCTGTGTCAGCAGGAAGTACGCGCCGATGGCACCGGCGATGAAACTGATCAGGGTGCGCGGCCGCACCCGCTCCAGCCGGGCCGGCTCCACCGGCGCCTGCGGCCTGATGCGCAGCACCTCGTGGCGGATCTGGGTGAGCAGATCCTCCTCGCGCGCTTCCTCCAGCGCCTCGTCAAGGGCCCTCTTCTCGGCCCGCGCCTGCGCTCGTACGGCCTTCTTGTCGGTCCTTTCGAGGACGTCCGTGCCGTGCTCCCCGGCTTCCCCCAGAGGGGCCTGCTTGGTCTGCCGGGTGGCCTCCAGGACCGCGTCGCGCTCGCGCTGGGCCCGCTCCCGGGCCAGTCTGCGCAGCGTCGCGCGCGTGGAGCGCGTCAGGGCGATCGGCTGGAGCAGCGGCAGGCAGTCGGCGACCGCGTCGGGCCCGAGGACCCGGACCGCCGAGGCCACCGCCCGCTCGGCGCCCACCCGCAGGGCGAGCGTGGTGACCAGCTGGGCCACGTCCAGGCGCAGCAGTACGTCACCGGCCGCGATCTCGCCGCCACGCAGCTCGGCGAGGATCACCTTGCCGGAACGATCCACCAGGATCGCCTCGCCGGCCAGCCTGCGGTGCGCGATGCGCCGCGACTGCAGTGCGCGCACCTGGTGCCAGGTGTTGCGCAGCAGCTCGTCGGTGATCTCCTCGTCGGCCAGCGAGTCCAGGGTGCGCCCGCCGGTGTGCTCGTAGACGAGTATCACCGCGTCCGGGCCGAGTTCCGAGGTGGCGATCAGCTTGGGCGCGTTGGCGCCCGCCGCGATCGCCGCGTACGCCAGCAGAGCCTCCTGCTCCAGCGCCTGGCGCAGCGACTGGAGGCTGGAGCGGGTGGCGAAGCCGCGCAGGGTCAGATTGCGCCAGGCCCGGTAGAAGAAGCCCTGCGCCTGCTGCTCCCGGTCGACGACCGTGACGTCCAGCGGCGGGCCGTCCTCCAGGGTGACGAAGTAGCGCCGCCCGCGGTCGCCGTTCTCCTCGGACACGTCCTCGCGGGCCGCGCTGACCGGGTGGAAGCCGACGTGCCTGAGGCCCGCCATCAGGGTCTGGCCGGTGGGGCGGACGTTGGGGGAGCCGACGGCGTAGAGGGTGCCGTAGGCGATCGTCCAGCCGATCAGCACCGTCAGGATGATCGAGAAGGGGGTCGTGTAGCCGGTGACCAGCATGGAGAACGCGTCCAGCAGCAGCACGATCCACAGCACCGCGCGCCATCTTGGTCTGCGGGACATGCCGACGGCCGTCATGTAGGCGATGACGGGTGCCAGATAGCCGTGCACCGGGTCGGTCAGCGCGTGCAGGTCGCCCGGCGAGGGCTGGGTGAGCGCCTCCTGGATCGAGCCCGGGGCGGCCCGCGCGACCCACAGGTCGGTGGCGAGCGTCACTCCGTGGGCGAGGACGGCCGCGAGGACGCCGTCGGCGATGCGCAGCCCGTCCCGTTTGATCAGCCGTTCGATCGCGAAGGCGACCGGGACGAGGAGGATTGCGATGCTGGACGCCAGCCCCGCGAACCTGATCAGCAGGTCGGGCGCCTGCCCGGTGCCCTTGTTGATGTCCTGTTCGAGACCCGAGGTGGTGCCGTGCGCGAACGCGGCGACCGCGAGCAGTACCACGATGGCGAGCAGGCCCACCAGGAGCCGCATGAGGTCGGAGGGGCGGTGCACGCGCGCGGGGAGCAGCGGTTCGTCGCCCTCCACTTCCTCCGCGTGCGGGTCGTCGGCGTCGGCACTCAGGTCGGCCGGCGGATTCTGCGGGATGTGCGCCCCCTCGGCCGCGGTGTCGTCCTCACGCGCGCGTGTGCCGTGCGTCTCGGTCTCATGGGCTTCCGTGCCGCCCTCGCGCGCACGCGCGCCGTCCGCCCCGTGAGCGCCGGCCTCGTCCCCCTGCGCGCGTGGGCCGTGGTCCGCGGGCGGACCGGTGTCCGCCCGGTGTGTATCGGTGTCCCCGTTCCCCGGGCGGGGAGCGCCGGGGCGCACGGCGGTGTCAGGGCTGGCCGCCCCGCCCTCGGGGTGCACGCCCTGCTGCTTCATGATCTCTTCTTGGTCTCGTATCACCAGTCACCGCCCGCACGATGGTGGCATGCCCGACGGACACGCGCGGGCATCAGGGTGCGGATGCGCGGGCGCACAGTCTGCCGGAAGTGCCGCCCGGGGGCGAGAGGGCCGCTGTGTGCGCTCCACGCCGCGATGTCGGCGGGGTGCGGCAGGATGGGGCGAATGAGCGACCAGAGCCCTGCCGAGGACACCCGGGAGGCATTCCCCGACGCCCTGCCGGAGTACGCCGAGCGGGTCCTTCAGGTAGCCGAGCTTATTCCGCCGGGACGGGTCATGACGTACGGCGACGTGGCCGAGTTCCTGGAGGAGGGAGGCCCGCGCCAGGTCGGCCGTGTGATGTCCCTCTACGGCGGCGCCGTCCCGTGGTGGCGCGTCGTACGGGCCGACGGCGTGCTGCTGCCGGGCCACGAGCTGGGCGCGCTCGGGCACTACCGCGCCGAGGGCACGCCGCTGAAGGAGGCGGGCAGGAGCGCCGAGGGCCACCTGCCGCGGCTCGACATGCGGCGGGCCCGATGGGACGGCGACACGGGCGCGGAGGGTCACACCTGACAGCTTCCGCCATCGGATGCCACCGGGGAGGGCCTGTAGTCCGTACGGGGGACACGGGGGACGTCCGTGGCATGACGTACGTTCGTGAGACGAGAGACCCGCGTGGCCGGAGTGTCGTGAGGGAAGAAGCGGAAGCCCTGCTTCCGACCGGAGCGGCGGCGTAGCGTCGTCGGCACGCGTCTCCCTCACCCCGCGGTCACCGTCTCGCACGCGTGACCGCCCGACCGCCAGCACGACCACCAGGACCGGCCAACCACGTGAGCTCCTCCTCCTCCACCAGGCGACTGCCGCACCCCCAGGTGCGACAGGGGAGCCGTGGCGCTTACCGACTGGTCCGTACCCGCCCGGCGCGACCCGACCCCCCTCCACTGGACGCGGCTCAGCGCGCCGTGGTTGACCACCGGTCCGGACCGCTCCTCGTCCTGGCGGGTCCCGGCACCGGCAAGACCACCACCCTGGTCGAGTCCGTGGCGGCCAGGATCGCCCGGGGCGGTGACCCGGAGCGGATCCTCGTGCTGACGTTCAGCCGCAAGGCCGCCGTCGACCTGCGCGACCGCATGGCCCTGCGCATCGGCGCGGCCCGTGCCCCCCGGGCGACCACGTTCCACTCGTACTGCTACGCGCTGGTGCGCGCCCACCAGGACAGTGGCCTGTTCGCGGAGCCGCTGCGCCTCCTCTCCGGCCCCGAGCAGGACGTCACGGTCCGTGAGCTGCTCGCCGGTCAGCCCGAGCTGGAGCGGCTCGGGCTGACCCATGTGCGCTGGCCGGACGAACTGCGCGCCTGCCTGACCACACGCGGCTTCGCCGACGAGGTGCGTGCCGTCCTCGCCCGCAGCCGCGAGCTGGGCCTCGGCCCCGGCGCGCTGGACGCCTTCGCCCACCGGATCGGCCGCCCCGACTGGCGGGCGGCCGCCGCCTTCCTCGCCGAGTACCTCGACGTGCTCGACCTGCAGGGTGTGATCGACTACGCGGAACTGGTCCACCGCGCCGTCCTGCTCGCCCAGCGGCCCGAGGCCGCGGCACAGCTCGCCGCCCGCTACGACGCCGTGTACGTCGACGAGTACCAGGACACCGACCCCGCCCAGGTGCGGCTCCTGGACGCCCTGGCCGGCGGCGGACGCACCCTGGTCGCCCTCGGCGACCCCGACCAGTCGATCTACACCTTCCGGGGCGCCGACGTGAACGGCATCCTCGACTTCCCCGCGGCCTTCGCGCGCGCGGACGGCCGGCCCGCCCCCGTCGAGGTGCTGCGCACCTCCCGCCGCTCCGGCGCCGACCTGCTGGCGGCGACCCGCATGGTCACCCGGCGCATGCCGCTGCCCCGGCTGCCCGCCGACAAGGTCCGCGCCCACCGCGAGCCGGCCGCCGTACGCGACGGGGGACGCGTAGAGGCCCACACGTACCCCACCGCCGGCACGGAACTGGACAACGTCGCGGACATCCTGCGCCGCGCACACCTGGAGGACGGCGTCCCCTGGGGCGAGATGGCCGTCCTGGTACGCGCCGGATCCCGCCTGCCGACCCTGCGCCGCGCCCTCACCGCGGCCGGCGTCCCGCTGGACATCGACGGCGACGACCTGCCCCTGCGGCACGAGCCGGCGGTGGCGCCCCTGCTGACGGCCCTGCGGGCGGTGGCCGCGGCGGAGGCCCGGCGTCACGACAACGCGGCTGCACAGGACCAGCGCCCCGAGGAGGAGGCATCGGACGAGCAGACCGCTCAGTCGTGCTGGCTCGACACCGAGACCGCCCTCACCCTGCTCGCCTCCCCCCTCGCCGGCATGGACACCGCCGATCTGCGGCGCCTCGGGCGCGCCCTGCGCGAGGAGGAGCGGGCCGCCGGAAATCCGCTGCCGCCGCCCTCCGACGAGCTGCTCGCACAGGCGCTCGCCGAGCCCGAGCGGCTGGCCGTGCACGACCCGGCGTACGCGCGCGGCGCCCAGCGCCTCGGCGCGCTGCTCCGTACGGCCCGTGAACGCCTCGCGGGCGGCGGTACCGCCGAAGAGGCGCTCTGGGACCTGTGGGAGGGCACGCCCTGGCCGGGGCGCCTGGAGCGGGGCGCGCGGCGCGGCGGCGCGGCCGGCCGCAACGCCGACCGCGACCTGGACGCCGTGTGCGCGCTGTTCGCGACCGCAGCGCGCGCCGAGGAGCGCATCGGGGGCCGCGGCGCGCTGAACTTCCTGGAGCAGATCGAGGCCGAGGACATCGCCGCCGACACGCTCACCCGCCGCGCGGTACGCCCCGACGCCGTACGCCTGATGACCGCGCACCGCGCCAAGGGGCTGGAGTGGCGGCTGGTCGTCGTCGCTGGCGTCCAGGAAGGCCTGTGGCCCGACCTGCGCCGCCGCGGCTCGCTGCTGGAGGCCGACCGCATCGGCCGGGACGGACTCGCCGAACCGCTCACCCCGGGCGCGCTGCTCGCCGAGGAGCGCCGCCTGTTCTACGTCGCCGCCACGCGCGCGCGTGAACGCCTCGTCGTGACCGCCGTGAAGGCACCCGCCGACGACGGCGACCAGCCCTCCCGGTTCCTGACCGAACTGGGCGTCGAACCGAAGGACGTCACCGGCCGCCCCCGCCGCCCGCTGTCCGTGGCCGCGCTCGTCGCCGAACTGCGCGCCACCACCGTCGATCCGCGCGGGTCCGCCGCCCTGCGCGAGGCCGCCGCCCGCCGGCTCGCCCGGCTCGCCGCGCTCGCCGACGAGGACGGCCGCCCCCTGGTGCCGTCCGCGCACCCCTACCGCTGGTGGGGCATGTTCGAGCCGACCGAGAGCAAGGTGCCGCTGCGCCACCGCGACCAGCCCGTCGTGCTCTCCGGCAGCGCCCTCGACCAGCTCGCCAACACCTGCGCGCTCCAGTGGTTCCTCGGCCGCGAGGTGAAGGCCGACGCGCCCGCCACCGCCGCACAGGGCTTCGGCAACGTCGTCCACGTCCTCGCCGACGAGGTCGCCTCCGGCCGCACCCCGGCCGACCTCGACGTCCTGATGGAACGCCTGGACTCGGTGTGGAACGCCCTCGCCTTCGACGCGCCCTGGAAGTCCCGGCAGGAGAAGGACAACGCGCGCGTGGCGCTCGAACGCTTCCTGAACTGGCACGTGCTGGACCGCGTCGGGCGCACCCCCGTCGCCAGCGAGCAGGACTTCGACGTCACCCTGGAGGCGGGCGACTACCAGGTCCGCATCCGCGGCCAGATGGACCGCGTCGAGACGGACGCCGAGGGCCGCGCCTACGTCGTCGACTTCAAGACCGGCAAACAGGCGCCCAGCACGGCGGAGGTGGCCCGCCACCCCCAGCTCGCGGTCTACCAGCTCGCCGTCCAGCAGGGCGCCGTCGACACGGCCTTCGACGACGCCCACCCCGAACCGGGCGGCGCCGAACTGGTGCACCTCAGACAGGCCGCCGCCAAACGCGACGGCGGCGACGCCCTGCCCAAGGTGCAGACCCAGGAACCGCTGGCCGGGGAGTGGGTCGGCGAGCTGCTGGCCACCGCCGCCGGGAAGGTCCTCGACGAGCGTTTCGCACCGAGCACCGGCCAGCACTGCACGCACTGCGCGTTCCGCGCCTCGTGCAGCGCACGGCCCGAGGGACGGCACGTGGTGGAGTGACCCACGCGCCGCCCGCACACCGGAGTGACCCATGCGCCCCCGCACACCGGAGTGACGCACGGCACCACCCGCACTGACCTGCGTGTCTTCGGTCCCGGAAGGCCGCCGTGTCCTCGACTGTCAGTGCCCGCCGCTAGCCTCTTTCGACATGTCCGCCCGTATCACCGACCCCGAGCAGCTCAAGGAGCTCCTCGGCATCCCGTTCACCCCGGAGCAGACGGCCTGCATCACCGCGCCGCCCGCCCCGCAGGTGATCGTGGCCGGAGCCGGATCGGGCAAGACCACCGTGATGGCCGCCCGCGTGGTCTGGCTGGTCGGCACCGGGCAGGTCGCCCCCGAACAGGTCCTCGGCCTCACCTTCACCAACAAGGCCGCCGGCGAGCTGGCCGAACGCGTCCGCAAGGCCCTGATCAAGGCCGGCGTCACCGACCCCGACGCCATCGACCCGGACAACCCTCCGGGAGAGCCGGTCATCTCCACGTACCACGCCTTCGCCGGCCGGCTGCTGACCGACCACGGCCTGCGCATCGGCCTGGAGCCCGCCTCCCGCCTCCTGGCCGACGCCACCCGCTACCAGCTCGCCGCACGCGTCCTGCGCGAGGCGCCCGGCCCCTACCCGGCCCTGACCCGCTCCTTCGCCGACCTGGTCAGCGACCTGCTCACCCTCGACTCCGAACTCGCCGAACACCTCGTCGACCCCGAGGACCTGCGCGCCTGGGACGCGGACCTGCTGGACACCCTCCACGGCGCCAAGCTCACCAACGCCGACCTGCGCAAGGTCCCCGAGACCGCCGCCGCCCGCCGGGAACTCGCCGACCTCGTCCAGCGCTACCGGGCCGCCAAGCGCGCACGCGACCTGCTCGACTTCGGCGACCAGATCGCCCTGTCCGCGCGCCTCGCCGCCGTCCCCGAGGTCGGCCGCCTGCTCCGCGAGGAGTTCCGGGTGGTGCTGCTGGACGAGTACCAGGACACCTCCGTCGCCCAGCGCGTCCTGCTCGCCGGCCTCTTCGGCGGCGGCACGGGCCACCCGGTGACCGCCGTGGGCGACCCCTGCCAGGCCATCTACGGCTGGCGCGGCGCCTCCGTCGCCAACCTGGACGACTTCCCCCGGCACTTCGCGCACGCCGACGGCCGCCCCGCCACCCGGCAGGCGCTCAGCGAGAACCGCCGCAGCGGCGGCCGCCTCCTCGACCTCGCCAACGGCCTCGCCGCACCGCTGCGCGCCATGCACGCGGGCGTGGAAGCCCTCCGCCCGGCCCCCGGCGCCGAACGCGACGGCACGGTCCGCTCCAACCTCATGGTGTGGCCCACGCTCGGCACCGCGCCGCCGCGTCTGTGGCTCATCGACCACGGCGCCGCGCTCGTCTTCCACCACCGCTGG
>NZ_JBSGDB010000150.1:0-18614 GCF_053602155.1 Streptomyces sp. NPDC004561 | reverse complement strand
CGCCCGGTTACATTCCGAACCCGGAAGCTAAGCCTCACAGCGCCGATGGTACTGCAGGGGGGACCCTGTGGGAGAGTAGGACACCGCCGAACAATTCTTCAGAAGGTCGGATCCTGAACTTCGGTTCGGGGTCCGGCCTTTTTATTTTTTGCGTAACGTGTCGTTCACGTTCCGCGCCCAGCATCCAGCTCATGGGAACTGCTGCAATGCTCAGGGCCGCCGGTGTCGGAGTCGGTGACGAGGTCGTCGTACCGGCCTTCGGGAACGTCGAGGTTGCCGAGGCCGTCACCCTGGCCGGCGCGCTCCCGGTGTTCGCCGACATAGATCCCCTCACCTACTGCCTCGACCCGGACTCGGTCGAGGCGTCCGTAACTCCCCGTACCGCGGCCGTCGTTGTGGTCCACCGCTTCGGACGGCGGGCCGACATCGGGCGGTTGCACGCGCTCGGTCAGCGGCACGAGCTCCTGGTGCTGGAACAGGGCGAGTCCGAGGCGCCGTGCGACGAGATGGCGCAGCGCAGAGAGCGGGCCGCCTACCTCGACGGCAGACTGAAGGGCGTGCGGACGCCGGACAGCGGGGACGGGCACACCTACCAGCAGTACGTCGTGCGGGTGCCGGGCAACGGCCGGCCGGACCGGGACGCCTTCGCACGTGCCCTGCGGACCAGGGGAGTCGACTGTCGGGTGCCGGTGAAGACGCCCGTGCACCGGCTGCCGGAATTCCGCCGCTGCGTTTCGCTGCCGCAGACGGAACTGGCCGCCGACGAGACGCTCGCGCTGCCCGTCGACGCCTCGCTCACCAAGCGGGAGATGCAGCGCATCGCCGCCGCCTGCAACGCCCTCGGCGGACTGCTCCAGCCCGCCTTCTGAACGGTCACCGAACGAGTTTGGGAAGTCGGGCCTGTTCGGGGTAGAGTTTCTTCGTCACCGCGAGGGAAACCTCGAAAAAGACAGGCCCCCATAGCTCAGTCGGCAGAGCGTCTCCATGGTAAGGAGAAGGTCAACGGTTCGATTCCGTTTGGGGGCTCCAGAAAAAAGGCCTCACCCTTCCGGGTGGGGCCTTTTTCATGTCTCACGCCTCCTTGTGGATTCCCGGGACCCGCATCGCCAGAATCGCCATGTCGTCTGACGGGGCGTCGGATGCGAAGCGTTCCACCGCGCGCATGATGCGGGCCGCGACCGCGCCGGCCGTCAGGCCCGTGCACGTGGTGAGAACGTCGGCGAGGCCGTCGTCGCCGAGCATGCGCGTGCCCTCGCGGCGTTCGGTGACGCCGTCCGTGACGCAGAGCAGCACATCGCCGGGGTCGAGGGTGACCGTCTCCTCGTACAGCTCCAGGTCCTCGATGACGCCCAGCAGCGGCTGCGGCTCGGCCGCCGCCACCACCGTGCCGTCCTGGCGCAGACGCAGCGGGAGCGGGTGGCCGGCGCAGACCACCTTCAGCTCGGCGCTGCCGTCCTCCTGCAGCCGCAGTTCGCCGTACAGGAGCGTCAGGAAGCGGCTGCGGTCGCCCTCGTCGAGGATCGCGGAGTTCAGGCGCTCCAGGACCGCCGGGCCGCTCAGGCCCTCACGGGCCAGCAGGCGCAGGGCGTGCCGGGCGAGGCCGGTGACCGCCGCCGCGTTGGGGCCCGTACCGCAGACGTCGCCGATGGCGAAGCCGTACGCGCCGTTGCCGATGGGGAAGAGGTCGTAGAAGTCGCCGCCGACCTCGTTGCCCTCGCCGGCCGCGCGGTAGATGACCTCCACCTCGACGCCGTCGATGTGCGGGGTGCCGGGCGGGAGCAGGCTGCGCTGGAGGGCCTGGCTGATGGCCGTGCGCTCCGAGTAGAGGCGGGCGTTGTCCAAGGCGAGGGCGGCCCGGCGGGACAGGTCCTCGGCCAGTTCCAGGATCTCCTGGCGGAAGTGCTCGTCGGTGGGCTTGCCGAGGACCAGCATGCCGATCACGCGGTTGCGGGCGACGAGCGGCAGGACGACCGTCT
The DNA here is from genome assembly GCF_053602155.1 of Streptomyces sp. NPDC004561. Lineage (NCBI taxonomy): Bacteria > Bacillati > Actinomycetota > Actinomycetes > Kitasatosporales > Streptomycetaceae > Streptomyces > Streptomyces sp. NPDC004561. Next base: position 16,638 of record NZ_JBSGDB010000150.1, on the reverse strand, counting down.
CGCCGCCGACGGCGGAGGCCGTCGCGAGGGTCGGGCCGATGCCGGAGGCGATCTGGTGCGTGGGGCCGCCGGTCAGGCCGAGGCTGCGCATGGAGGTGCGCAGGGCGGCCTGGTGGGCGACCTCGCCCGGAACCGTCCAGACGCGGGCGCCGGGCGTCGGCACCGGGTCCGGCGGGGAGATCTTCGACAGCAACGACTTGATGCCGTCGATGAGTTCCTCGTCCTCGTGCAGCACGTACGAGAGATACGGCTCGGAGGCCTGGTCGGCGATCGTGTAGACGGCGCACCAGGTGGCCAGCGTCGGGACCGTCATCTGTGCCATGAGGGCGAGCGTCTGGTCGCGGTCCAGGGTGCCGGCCAGCAGGTCGGACGCCTCGACCAGGAAGCTCAGGGAGCCGCGGCGCAGCCGCTCCAGCTCGCCGAGGCGGGCCGACTCCACGGCCAGGGCGATGCGGTCGGCGGCGAACTGGAGCCGCAGCGCCTCCTCGTTCGAATATCTGCCGGGCGCCTCGGCCGCGACGCCGAGGGAGCCGGTGAGGCGGCCCTCGACCTTCAGCGGGACGGTGACGACCGAGCGCATGCCGGTGCCGCCCAGGAGGGGTACGGCGCCGGGCACGGCCGTCAGGTCGTCGTGGACGGCGGGCATGCGCGCCGAGCCGTAGCGGCCGGGGCCCGCCTCGACGGGCACGCGCGCGAAGCGCTGGCGCGCGGAGGGCAGGCCGGTGGAGGCGCGGACCTCCAGCTCCGTCTCGTCGTCGGTGGCCAGCAGCAGGAAGGCGGAGTCGCCGTCGAGCATGTCGCGGGCGCGCTCCACCGTGCGCTGGAGCAGGCCGTCGAGGTCGTCCGGGGCGGGGGAGCCGATGAAGACCTCGAAGGGGTCGGTGCTCTGGCCGTCGGCGGAGGCCTGGTCGGTGGCGGGGACGCGCGTCGGGGTCTGGAGGACGGCGCGCTCGTGGTCCCGGACCAGGAGGCAGACGGTGGAGGGCTCCCCGCCGGTGTCGCGGACCCTGAGGTGGGAGGCGTACACCTGGAGCACCCGGCCGTCGGCGCCGCGGATGCCGTAGCTGCCCTCCCAGCGCGAGAGCTGGAGGGCCTCGGCGACGCCCGTGCCGGTGCCGGGGGTGTGCGGCCAGGCCGCGAACTCGGTGAGGGGCTTGCCGATGACGTCGGCGGCCGAGTAGCCGAAGAGTTCCTCCGCGTCCTCGTTCCAGGCGGTGACGGCGCCCTTGCGGTCGACCTGGAGGACGGCGACGCGGACCCGGCCGTCGGCCAGGGGGAGGAGGTGGGCGGGCAGGGAGGGGCCGGCCGTGCGAGTGCCGACCGGACGTTCGGGCAGGTTGAGCTGGAACCAGACGTGTTTGTGGGTGGGCGTGTAGTCGACGCCCCAGCGGGTGGCCAGGGCCGCGCACAGCTGGAGGCCGCGGCCGCCCTCGCGGTCGGGGCTGCCCATGGGGGAGGCGGAGTGCTGGAGGGGAACCTCGCGCTCGGGGTAGCGGTCGGCGACCTCGATGCGCACACCCACGTCGGTGCGCAGGCACAGCACCTCCGCGTGCGTGCCCGCGTGGACGACCGCGTTGGTCACCAGTTCGCTGGTGAGGACGACGGCGTCGTCGACGATGTCGGCGAAGCCCCAGCCCTGGAGGGTGTCGCGGACGAAGGACCGGGCGGTCGCGACAGATCGCCCGACGGGCTCGAAAGTGGCGGCCGCGCGCGCGGTGATCACAGAACTCCTCGGCCGGTTGTCTGTAGGCAGGGCTGGGTGGCCGCCGGGCTCGCGCCGCTGCTGCGGCATGGGCGCGCCCGTCGGCTGTGGCTCCGGGGTCTGTCCCCCGGGGATCAGTCCGGTGGTCATGGTCTGCGGCCGCCCCTCCGATGCCCGCTCGTTCTCGTGCCACCGCCCAGGCCGGTCGGAGCCGGTGCGGCTGGACAGCCGCATGCAAGGTTACTTACCTTCGCCGTCCGAGAGGATGCCGGTCGCCGGTGTTTACGCCCCCAGGGTGTGCGGACGATGTGCGAAGCTGCCGAACTGTTATGGCCTGGTTCGGGCAGGGTGAAACACTGGGCAAGCTTCTGATGAAGGTCGGGTCGGGGTGCGTGTGTTCCGTGAACGGCGGGCAGCAGCCCCTGGTGCGGCCGGATCTCGTCTGGCAGAAATACGCATCAGTAACGGGTACGCGGAAGCAACCGGTATGCCGAGGAGCGGCGTGCCGGGCCGAAGCGGCAGCAGAGGGCAGTAACGGTCGATCCCCCGGGAGGGACACAGTGGAGTCTGGCGCAGCGACGCGTGGCACGAAGACGCGCGCGAAGGGCGGACCGTCCCTGGGCAGGAGCGGCGGAACCACCGAGGTGGACACCGCTGCCCTGAACCGTCTGCTGGCGGCTCTCGTGTCGATGCGGGACGGGAACTTCCGCAAGCGGCTCACGGTGTCCGGGGACGGCGTGATGTCGGAGATCTCGGCGGTCTTCAACGAGGTGGCCGACCGCAATCTGCATCTGACCGGTGAGCTGTCGCGGGTGCGGCGCATGGTGGGGCGCGAGGGAAAGCTCACGGAACGGCTGGAGACGGGGGCCTGTGAGGGCTCCTGGGCGACCGCGATCGACAACTCGAACGCGCTGGTGGACGACCTGGTCTGGCCCGTGTCCGAGGTCAGCCGGGTGCTCACGGCGGTCGCGGAAGGCGACCTGTCGCCGCGGATGGAGCTGCGGACGCAGGCGCCGGACGGCGGCACCGGGCATCCGCTGCGGGGTGAGTTCCTGAAGGTCGGCCGTACCGTCAACAACCTGGTCGACCAGCTGTCGACCTTCACCGACGAGGTCACGCGCGTGGCCAGTGAGGTCGGCACCGAGGGCAAGCTCGGCGGCCAGGCCCAGGTGCGCGGGATGTCCGGTTCGTGGAAGGACCTGACCGAGTCCGTCAACACCATGGCGTACCGGCTGACCGCTCAGGTGCGGGACATCGCACTGGTGACCACCGCGGTGGCCAAGGGTGACCTGTCACGCAAGGTGACCGTCCATGTCGCCGGCGAGATGCTGGAGCTGAAGAACACCGTCAACACGATGGTGGACCAGCTGTCGTCCTTCTCCTCGGAGGTCACCAGGGTGGCCCGGGAAGTGGGTACCGAGGGCATCCTGGGCGGTCAGGCGCAGGTCCCCGGGGTGGCCGGGGTGTGGAAGGAGCTGACCGACTCCGTCAACACGATGGCGGGCAACCTGACCGCGCAGGTGCGTGGGATCTCGCAGGTCACGACCGCTGTCGCGAACGGTGATCTGTCACAGAAGGTGACCGTTCCGGCGCGTGGCGAGGTGGCGCAGCTCGCGGAGACGATCAACCAGATGACCGAGACGCTGCGGATCTTCGCGGACGAGGTCACCCGCGTGGCCAACGAGGTCGGCGCGGAGGGGCGGCTCGGCGGTCAGGCGAACGTGCCGGGCGCGGCCGGTACGTGGAAGGACCTGACGGACTCGGTCAACACGGTGTTCCGGAACCTGACCACGCAAGTGCGGGACATCGCCGCCGTGACGACCGCGGTGGCCAGCGGTGATCTGTCGCAGAAGGTCACCGTGGACGTGGCGGGCGAGATGCTGGAGCTGAAGAACACCGTCAACGGGATGGTGGACCAGCTGTCGGCGTTCGGTGCCGAGGTGACGCGGGTCGCGCGGGAGATCGGTGTCGAGGGTGAGCTGGGCGGCCAGGCGCAGGTGTCGGGCGCGGCCGGTGCCTGGAAGGATCTGACCGACTCCGTCAACACCGCGTTCCGCAACCTCACCGGGCAGGTGCGCAACATCGCCCAGGTGACCACGGCGGTGGCCAACGGTGATCTCTCCCAGAAGGTCACGGTCGACGTCTCCGGCGAGATGCTGCAGCTGAAGAACACCGTGAACACGATGGTGGACCAGCTGTCGTCCTTCGCGGACCAGGTAACCAGGATGGCCCGTGACGTGGGCACGGAGGGCAGGCTGGGCGGTCAGGCCCGGGTGGACGGCGTGTCGGGCACCTGGAAGGAGCTGACGGACTCCGTCAACTTCATGGCCGGCAACCTGACCTCCCAGGTGCGGCAGATCGCGCAGGTGACGACGGCCGTGGCGCGCGGTGACCTGTCGCAGAAGATCGATGTTGACGCGCGCGGCGAGATCCTTGAGCTGAAGAACACGATCAACACCATGGTTGATCAACTGTCCGCCTTCGCCGACCAGGTGACCCGGGTGGCCCGTGACGTGGGCACGGAGGGCCGGCTGGGCGGCCAGGCGCAGGTGCCCGGGGTCGCCGGAGTGTGGCGGGACCTGACGGACTCCGTGAACGGCATGGCCGGCAACCTGACGGCCCAGGTGCGCAACATCGCCCAGGTCGCCACCGCGGTGGCCCGCGGTGACCTCTCCCAGAAGATCACCGTGGACGCCCGCGGGGAGATCCTGGAGCTGAAGAACACCCTGAACACCATGGTCGACCAGCTGTCGTCGTTCGCCCAGGAGGTCACGCGGGTGGCCCGTGAGGTGGGCACGGAGGGCATCCTCGGCGGTCAGGCCGAGGTGCAGGGTGTCTCCGGCACCTGGAAGGACCTCACGCAGTCCGTGAACTTCATGGCGAACAACCTGACCATCCAGGTGCGCAACATCGCCGAGGTCACGACCGCGGTCGCCAAGGGCGACCTGTCCAAGAAGATCACTGTTGACGCGAAGGGCGAGATCCTTGAGCTCGTCACGACGGTCAACACGATGGTTGATCAGCTGTCCAGCTTCGCCGAGCAGGTGACCCGGGTGGCCCGTGAGGTGGGCACCGAGGGCATCCTGGGCGGCCAGGCCCACGTGCCGGGTGTCACGGGCATCTGGAAGGACCTGAGCAACAACGTGAACCTCATGGCCAACAACCTGACCATGCAGGTGCGGAACATCTCCCAGGTGGCCGCGGCCGTCGCCAACGGCGACCTGACGCGGCAGGTGACGATCGAGGCGAGCGGCGAGGTCGCGCAGCTCGCCGACACCATCAACACGATGGTGAAGACGCTGAGTTCGTTCGCCGACCAGGTCACCAAGGTGGCCCGTGAGGTGGGCACGGACGGCATCCTGGGCGGCCAGGCGCATGTGCCCGGCGTGGCGGGCACATGGAAGGACCTCACCGAGTCCGTGAACCAGATGGCGTCCAACCTGACCGGCCAGGTGCGCAATATCGCCATGGTCACGACGGCGATCGCCAAGGGTGACCTGACGAAGAAGATCGACATTGACGCCCGCGGTGAGATTCTTGAGCTGAAGACGACGATCAACACGATGGTTGACCAGCTGTCCAGCTTCGCCGAGGAGGTCACGCGGGTGGCCCGCGAGGTGGGCACCGAGGGGCAGCTCGGCGGTCAGGCGCGCGTGCGGGACGTCGACGGCACCTGGCGGGACCTGACCGAGTCGGTGAACGAGATGGCCGGGAACCTGACCCGGCAGGTGCGTGCCATCGCGCGCGTGGCGACCGCGGTGACCCGCGGTGACCTGAACCTGAAGATCGACGTCGACGCGTCCGGCGAGATCCAGGAGCTGCAGGACTACATCAACAAGATGATCGCCAACCTGCGCGACACCACGATCGCCAACAAGGAGCAGGACTGGCTCAAGGGCAACCTGGCCCGTATCTCCGCCCTGATGCAGGGCCGCCGGGACCTGGAGGACGTGGCCTCGCTGATCATGAGCGAGCTGACACCGGTGGTCTCGGCGCAGCACGGCGCGTTCTTCGTGGCGATGCCGCTCATGGAGGGCAAGGACGTCGCCGGCGGGGAGGACGACTACGAGCTGCGGATGCTGGGCTCGTACGGCTACTCGATGGGTTCCATGCCGACGTCGTTCCGGCCCGGTGAGGCGCTGGTGGGCACGGCGGCCGAGGAGAAGCGGGCGATCCTCGTGGAGAACGCGCCCAGCGGCTATCTGAAGATCTCCTCCGGGCTCGGAGAGGCTCCGCCGGCGCAGGTGATCGTGCTGCCGGTGCTGTTCGAGGGCAAGGTGCTCGGCGTGATCGAGCTGGCCTCCTTCACGCCGTTCACGCAGATCCAGAAGGACTTCCTCAACCAGATCGCCGAGATGATCGCGACGAGCGTCAACACCATCTCGGTCAACACCAAGACCGAGCAGCTGCTGAAGCAGTCGCAGGAGCTCACCGAACAACTGCGTGAGCGCTCGGCCGAGTTGGAGAACCGGCAGAAGGCGCTGCAGGTGTCCAACGCCGAACTGGAGGAGAAGGCCGAGCTGCTGGCCCGTCAGAACCGCGACATCGAGGTGAAGAACACCGAGATCGAGGAGGCCCGGCAGGTCCTGGAGGAGCGCGCCGAGCAGCTCGCGGTGTCGATGCGCTACAAGAGCGAGTTCCTCGCCAACATGTCGCACGAGCTGCGCACCCCGCTCAACTCGCTGCTGATCCTGGCCAAGCTGCTCGCCGACAACGCCGAGGGCAATCTCTCGCCCAAGCAGGTCGAGTTCGCCGAGACCATCCACGGCGCCGGCTCGGACCTGCTCCAGCTGATCAACGACATCCTCGACCTGTCGAAGGTCGAGGCGGGCAAGATGGACGTCTCGCCGACGCGTATCGCGCTCGTGCAGCTCGTGGACTACGTGGAGGCCACCTTCCGGCCGCTGACCGCGGAGAAGGGCCTGGACCTGTCGGTGCGGGTCTCCCCGGAGCTGCCCGCGACCCTGCACACCGACGAGCAGCGGCTGCTGCAGGTGCTGCGCAACCTGCTGTCCAACGCGGTGAAGTTCACCGACTCCGGGTCGGTGGAGCTGGTGATCCGGCCCGCCGGGGCCAATGTGCCGCACAAGATCCGCGAGCAGCTGCTGGAGGCCGGTTCGCTGACCGACCCGGACGGCGAGCTGATCGCGTTCTCCGTGACCGACACCGGCATCGGCATCGCCGCCAGCAAGATGCGGGTGATCTTCGAGGCGTTCAAGCAGGCGGACGGCACCACGAGCCGCAAGTACGGCGGCACCGGCCTCGGCCTGTCGATCTCCCGGGAGATCGCGCAGCTGCTCGGCGGTGAGATCCAGGCACAGAGCGAACCGGGTCGCGGCTCCACGTTCACCCTGTACCTGCCGCTGCACCCGACCGAGCTGCCCCCGCAGGGCTACCAGCAGTCGGTGGCCCCGCTGGAGGCCGGCGAGCTGGTCGCCTCCGAGGCCGGGCGGTCCTCGGAGCTGTCCGTCGTGGAGATCGAGATGCCGGCCGAGGTGAAGTCCTACCGCGAGACGCAGAACGGTCCCGCGGCGCTCTTCCGGCGCCGTCGGCGGAGCTTGCCGCCGGGCGAGCAGCGCACCGAGCAGTGGTCGGCGCCCGAGCAGGGGAGCTCGCAGCCGGTGCGCGCGGTGCGCTTCGGCGGCGAGAAGGTGCTGATCGTCGATGACGACATCCGCAACGTGTTCGCGCTCACCAGCGTCCTGGAGCAGCACGGGCTGTCGGTGCTGTACGCCGAGAACGGCCGCGAGGGCATCGAGGTCCTGGAGCAGCACGACGACGTGGCGGTGGTGCTGATGGACATCATGATGCCCGAGATGGACGGGTACGCGACGACCACGGCGATCCGCAGGATGCCGCAGTTCGCGGGCCTGCCGATCATCGCGCTGACCGCCAAGGCGATGAAGGGCGACCGGGAGAAGGCGATCGAGTCGGGCGCCTCCGACTACGTGACGAAACCGGTCGACCCGGACCATCTGCTGGCCGTGATGCAGCAGTGGATGCGTGGGAAGTGACGGGATCGGCAGACCGGAATGTGAACACCCGGGGAACCCCCGGCGTGTGCGGGGAGTTGCCCGCATAAGGTGGCTGCGAACGTATGGGAATCTGGGATTCCGGGAACCATCCGGCATCCCGCCCCGTTTCCGCTACGTGCACAGTGACATCGCGGTGACAGGGTGTGGCGACAGGCGGGGTGCGGCTACGATGACCGGCACAAGGACGGGCGGCGAAACGGAGTCGTCCCCTGGGGCGGCGCCCGGTGTACCGCCGGGGCGAGGAGGGCGGGCCATGGTGCAGAAGGCCAAGATCCTCCTGGTCGATGACCGGCCGGAGAATCTGCTGGCGCTGGAGGCCATCCTCTCTGCGCTCGATCAGACGCTGGTGCGGGCATCGTCCGGGGAGGAAGCGCTCAAGGCACTGCTCACGGACGATTTCGCGGTCATTCTGCTGGACGTCCAGATGCCGGGCATGGACGGGTTCGAGACGGCTGCGCACATCAAGCGGCGCGAGCGGACCCGGGACATCCCGATCATCTTCCTCACGGCGATCAACCACGGCCCGCACCACACCTTCCGCGGCTACGCGGCGGGTGCGGTGGACTACATCTCGAAGCCGTTCGACCCGTGGGTGCTGCGCGCGAAGGTCTCGGTCTTCGTCGAGCTGTACATGAAGAACTGCCAGCTGCGGGAGCAGGCGGCGCTGCTGCGGCTGCAGTTGGAGGGCGGCGGCAAGGGCGCGGTCGGCGGCAAGGAGTCGGCCGGGCTGCTCGCGGAGCTGTCCGCGCGGCTCGCGGCCGTCGAGGAGCAGGCCGAGGCGCTGTCCAAGCAGCTGGACGACGACTCCGCGGACGCGGCCGCGGTGGCCACGGCCGCCCATCTGGAGCGCAAACTCACCGGGCTGCGCCGCGCGCTCGACGCCCTGGAGCCGGGCGCGGGCGCCAACGGTTCGTCGGTGCCGTCGCAGAACTGACATATGCGCGAGCGACAGTTGCCGGTGAGCGTGCGTCAGTTTCGCGCACCGGCAAGGGCGACACGAACGGGTGAAGCTGTGGCCACGCGTGTCCACTGTCGTCTCCCCCGGTAATCTCACACTCATGGCCTCACGTCCCTCCGCAGCCAAGAAGCAGCCCGCGAAGAAGGCGGCCGCTCCCGCGAAGGCTCCGGCGAGGAGGGCCCCGGCCAAGAAGGCGCCCGCCAAGAAGGCCGTGGCGAAGAAGGCCGCGCCGAAGCCGGCGCCCAGCCCCACAGGGGGCGTGTACCGGCTCGTGCGCGCCCTCTGGCTGGGTCTCGCGCACGCCGTCGGCGCCGTCTTCCGCGGCATAGGGCAGGGCGCCCGGAACCTCGACCCGGCCCACCGCAAGGACGGCGTCGCGCTGCTGCTGTTCGGCATCGCGCTGATCGTCGCCGCCGGCACCTGGGCCGATCTGAAGGGCCCCGTCGGCGACCTGGTGGCGATCCTGGTCACCGGCGCCTTCGGCCGGCTCGACCTGCTGGTGCCGATACTGCTCGCGGTGATCGCCGTACGGTTCATCCGGCACCCGGAGCAGCCTGAGGCCAACGGCCGGATCGTGATCGGCCTGTCCGCGCTCGTCATCGGCGTGCTCGGCCAGGTCCACATCGCGTGCGGCTCGCCCGCCCGCAGCGACGGCATGCAGGCCATAAGGGACGCCGGCGGCCTCATCGGGTGGGCGGCGGCGACCCCGCTGACGTACACCATGACCGACATGCTCGCCGTGCCCCTGCTGGTGCTGCTGACCGTCTTCGGCCTGCTCGTGGTGACCGCCACCCCCGTCAACGCCATCCCGCAGCGGCTGCGTGCGCTCGGCGTACGCCTGGGCGTGCTGCACGACCACGAGGCCGAGGACTTCACCGAGGACGACGGCCGCTACGAGGAACAGTGGCGCGAGGCGCTGCCCGCGCGCCCCCGCGGGCGCCGGAGCGCCCCCCAGGCGTACGACCGCGACGGCGCCGAGCAGGAGGCGCTCTCGCAGCGCCGCGGCCGCCCCAGGCGCTCCGCGGTGCCCCAGCCCGACCCGCAGCGGCAGATGGACGCCGTGGACGTGGCCGCGGCCGCCGCTGCCGCCCTCGACGGCGCCGTCCTGCACGGCATGCCGCCCTCCCCGCTCGTCGCCGACCTCACCCAGGGCGTCAGCGTCGGCGACCGCGAGGAGACGACCCCGGTACCGGCCCCGGCCCAGGCCCCCGCGCCCGCTCCGACGCCGGTCCCGGCCGCGCGCCCCAGGCAGGAGAAGCTCAAGGCCGACGGCGTCGTCCCCGACCTCACCAAGAAGGCCCCCGACGCGCCACGCGACCTGCCCGCGCGCGCGGAGCAGCTCCAGCTCTCCGGGGACATCACCTACGCGCTGCCCAACCTGGACCTGCTCGAGCGCGGCGGCCCCGGCAAGGCGCGCAGCGCCGCCAACGACGCGGTCGTCGCCTCGCTCACCCAGGTCTTCACCGAGTTCAAGGTCGACGCTGCCGTCACCGGCTTCACGCGCGGCCCGACGGTCACCCGCTACGAGGTGGAGCTCGGGCCCGCCGTGAAGGTCGAGCGGATCACCGCGCTGACCAAGAACATCGCGTACGCGGTCGCCAGCCCGGACGTGCGGATCATCAGCCCCATCCCCGGCAAGTCCGCGGTGGGCATCGAGATCCCGAACACCGACCGCGAGATGGTCAACCTCGGCGACGTGCTGCGTCTCGCGGAGTCCGCCGAGGACGACGACCCGATGCTGGTCGCCTTCGGCAAGGACGTCGAGGGCGGGTACGTCATGCACTCGCTGGCGAAGATGCCGCACATGCTCGTCGCCGGCGCCACCGGTTCCGGCAAGTCGTCCTGCATCAACTGCCTGATCACCTCGATCATGATGCGGGCGACCCCCGAGGACGTCCGGATGATCCTGGTCGACCCCAAGCGGGTCGAGCTGACCGCCTACGAGGGCATCCCGCACCTGATCACGCCGATCATCACCAACCCCAAGCGGGCCGCCGAGGCCCTGCAGTGGGTCGTACGCGAGATGGACCTCAGGTACGACGACCTGGCCGCCTACGGCTTCCGGCACATCGACGACTTCAACCGCGCGGTGCGCGAGGGCAGGGTCAACCCGCCGGAGGGCAGCGAACGCGAGCTCCAGCCGTACCCGTACCTGCTCGTGATCGTGGACGAGCTGGCCGACCTGATGATGGTCGCCCCGCGCGACGTCGAGGACGCGATCGTGCGCATCACCCAGCTCGCGCGCGCGGCCGGCATCCACCTGGTGCTCGCCACCCAACGCCCGTCCGTCGACGTGGTCACCGGTCTGATCAAGGCCAACGTGCCCTCCCGGCTGGCCTTCGCCACCTCCTCGCTGGCCGACTCGCGGGTCATCCTCGACCAGCCCGGCGCCGAGAAGCTGATCGGCAAGGGCGACGGCCTCTTCCTGCCGATGGGCGCGAACAAGCCGACCCGTATGCAGGGTGCGTTCGTGACCGAGGCCGAGGTCGCGGCGGTCGTACAGCACTGCAAGGACCAGATGGCGCCGGTCTTCCGGGACGACGTCACCGTCGGCACCAAGCAGAAGAAGGAGATCGACGAGGACATCGGCGACGACCTCGACCTGCTGTGCCAGGCGGCCGAACTGGTCGTCTCCACCCAGTTCGGGTCGACGTCCATGCTCCAGCGCAAGCTTCGGGTCGGCTTCGCCAAGGCCGGCCGTCTCATGGACCTCATGGAGTCCCGCAACGTCGTGGGACCCAGCGAGGGCTCCAAGGCACGTGACGTTCTGGTGAAACCCGACGAGCTTGACGGCGTGCTCGCCATGATTCGCGGGGAAATCGAGGGATAGTACGAAGAGCCGTCCGGTGAGCGCGGGTTGCGCCGGACGGCCCGATCGCCGTGACCGACCCGTTAGCGATCGGCGAGCAACCGTTTCCCTTTGCCGTACGTCAAGTTGAGCGAGAGGACAGGTAGGCCTACCGATTTCGGGTATCAGCCTGTCCAGCCGTCGGGATGTCGGGCCATTCCGACGGCGTACAGAGTCCGACCGCCCGGTTGCCCCACCCTTTCGTACCCCCCCTAGACTGAGCTTCCAGCACAGGTGGCTACACGCTCGAAAGGCGCCCCCGTGTCCATCGGCAACTCCCCTGAAGACGAGCGTCCCTTCCAAGACGAGTCCCAGGAAGCCCGAACCTCCGTGGGCCGTGCCCTCCAACAGGCGCGGATCGCGGCCGGGCTCACGGTCGACGACGTCAGCAGCGCCACTCGTGTCCGCATCGCCATCGTGCACGCCATCGAGTCGGACGACTTCGCCCCCTGCGGTGGCGACGTGTACGCGCGCGGGCACATCCGCACGCTGGCCAGGGCCGTGCACCTCGATCCCGAGCCCCTGATCGCCCAGTTCGACGCCGAGCGCGGCGGCCGTCCCGCGCCCACCCCGGCCGCGCCCCTGTTCGAGGCCGAGCGGATCCGTCCCGAGCGCCGCGGGCCGAACTGGACCGCGGCGATGGTCGCCGCGATCGTCGTGGTGATCGGCTTCGTCGGGTTCACGGCGTTCAAGGGCGGCAACGGCGGCAGCGACGCGAAGTCGCAGGTCGCCGAGGGCACCACGCCCGCCGCCGGCAAGTCGGCCTCGCCGGCCCCGACCAAGGACAAGTCCGCCGCACCGACCCCCGCGCCCTCCGACAGCGCCATCGCGGCCGCTCCTCAGGACAAGGTGACCGTCCAGATCAGCGCGCCGAACGGGCGCAGCTGGATCTCGGCCAAGGACCACAACGGCCGGATGCTCTTCGACGGGCTGCTGGACAAGGGCCAGTCCAAGACCTTCCAGGACAGCACCAAGATCAACCTGATCCTCGGTGACGCCGGCGCGATCGAGCTCTACGTCAACGGCAAGAAGATCGACGACAACTTCCGGCCCGGCGCCGTGGAGCGTCTCACCTACACCAAGGGCGACCCCGTAGCGGGCTGACTCGTCCTTCCGGAAGCGCCTGTGACGGGGTTGGCCAAGATCGGCCAACCCCGTCGACGTGGGCTGTCAGTGAGACAAAGTAGTCTTGAGCCCATGCCTGAACGCCGTACCGTCGCACTCGTCACTCTCGGCTGTGCCCGTAACGAGGTGGACTCCGAGGAGCTCGCAGGCCGTTTGGAAGCGGACGGCTGGCAGCTCGTCGAGGACGCCACGGACGCCGACGTCGCCGTGGTCAACACCTGTGGCTTCGTCGAAGCCGCGAAGAAGGACTCCGTCGACGCCCTGCTGGAGGCCAACGACCTCAAGGGTCACGGCAGAACCCAGGCCGTCGTGGCGGTGGGCTGCATGGCCGAGCGGTACGGCAAGGAACTGGCCGAGGCGCTGCCCGAGGCCGACGGCGTGCTCGGGTTCGACGACTACGCGAACATCTCCGACCGCCTGCAGACCATCCTGTCCGGCGGTGTGCACGCCGCCCACACCCCGCGCGACCGCCGCAAGCTGCTGCCGATCAGCCCGGCCGAGCGCCAGGAATCGGCCGTCTCCGTCGCGCTGCCCGGGCACGGCCCCGCCGACCTCCCCGACGGCGTGGCGCCCGCCTCCGGCCCCCGCGCGCCCCTGCGCCGCCGGCTGGACGGCTCGCCGGTCGCCTCGGTGAAGCTCGCCTCGGGCTGCGACCGGCGCTGCTCCTTCTGCGCCATCCCGTCCTTCCGGGGCTCCTTCATCTCCCGCCGGCCGAGCGACGTCCTGAACGAGACGCGCTGGCTGGCCGAGCAGGGCGTGAAGGAGATCATGCTGGTCTCCGAGAACAACACCTCCTACGGCAAGGACCTCGGCGACATCCGCCTGCTGGAGTCCCTGCTGCCGGAGCTGGCCGAGGTCGACGGCATCGAGCGGGTGCGGGTGAGCTACCTGCAGCCGGCCGAGATGCGTCCGGGACTCATCGACGTCCTGACCTCGACCCCCAAGATCACGCCGTACTTCGACCTGTCCTTCCAGCACTCCGCGCCCGGTGTGCTTCGCGCGATGCGCCGCTTCGGCGACACCGACCGCTTCCTGGAGCTGCTCGACACCATCCGCGGCAAGGCCCCCGAGGCCGGCGTGCGCTCCAACTTCATCGTCGGCTTCCCCGGCGAGAGCGAGGCCGACCTGGCCGAGCTGGAGCGCTTCCTGAACGGCGCCCGCCTGGATGCCATCGGTGTCTTCGGGTACTCCGACGAGGAGGGCACGGAGGCGGCGACGTACGACGACAAGCTCGACGAGGACGTCGTCGCCGAGCGCCTGGCCAGGGTGTCCCGGCTGGCCGAGGAGCTCGTCTCGCAGCGCGCCGAGGAGCGCGTCGGCGAGACCGTGCACGTCCTGGTCGAGTCCGTGGACGACGAGGAGGGCGTGTACGGCCGCGCCGCGCACCAGGCGCCGGAGACGGACGGCCAGGTGCTGCTGACGAGCGGCGAAGGCCTGAGCGTCGGACGTATGGTCGAGGCGAAGGTGGTCGGTACGGAGGGTGTCGACCTGGTGGCCGAGCCGCTGGCCGGCTCGCTCGCGTGTAGTGAGGAGGCGGGCAGATGACCGGAGTCCCGGCATCCGCCGCGGGCGGCTCCTCCGGCGCGCGGGGCTCCGCCGCCGCCGCAGACGGCGTGGCGTCCGAGGTCTCCGGCTCTGCTCCTGCTCCTGGCTCCGACGCGAAGTCCGCACGCGGCGGGAAGATCGCGGCCGCGGCCGTCAACCAGGCCAGCGTGTGGAACGTCGCCAATCTGCTGACGATGCTGAGGCTGCTCCTGGTGCCCGGCTTCGTGGCGCTGATGCTGGCCCACGGCGGGTACGACCCGGCCTGGCGCTCGTTCGCCTGGGCGGCCTTCGCCGTCGCCATGATCACCGACCTGTTCGACGGGCACCTGGCGCGCACCTACAACCTGGTCACCGACTTCGGGAAGATCGCCGACCCCATCGCCGACAAGGCGATCATGGGAGCGGCGCTCATCTGCCTGTCCGCACTGGGTGATCTGCCATGGTGGGTGACGGGCGTCATCCTCGGCCGGGAACTCGGCATCACCCTGCTGCGTTTTCTGGTCATTCGCTACGGCGTCATCCCGGCCAGCCGCGGCGGCAAGCTCAAGACACTCACCCAGGGCGTGGCCGTCGGGATGTACGTGCTGGCACTGACGGGGTGGCTGGCCACTCTGAGGTTCTGGGTGATGGCCGCGGCGGTCGTTCTCACCGTCGTCACCGGACTCGACTATGTGAGACAAGCCATTGTGCTGCGACGGCAGGGAATCGCCGAGCGCGCGGCGGCGTTGGAGGAGAAGGAAGCGTGAGTTCTCCGGCCACCGAACTGGTGCGACTACTGACGGTGAGGGGTGAGACCCTCGCGGTCGCCGAGTCGCTCACCGGTGGCCTGGTCGCGGCGGAGATCACCGGCGTGCCCGGAGCGTCGAAGGTGTTCCGGGGCTCGATAACCGCCTACGCCACCGAGCTGAAGCACCAGCTGCTGGGCGTCGACGCCACCCTGCTGGCGCAGCGCGGAGCGGTGGATCCGCAGGTCGCCGCCGAGATGGCGGCCGGGGCGCGCAAGGCCCTGGGGGCCGACTGGGGCATCGCGACCACCGGCGTCGCAGGCCCGGACGCGCAGGACGGCAAGCCGGTCGGAACGGTCTTCGTGGCCGTGGACGGCCCGCTCACCGCCCGCTCCGCTTCCGCCGGTGGCGGAAAAGTCGAGGCCCTGCGGTTGAACGGCAGCCGTGCGGAAATTCGTATGGAGAGTGTACGGAGCGTACTCGCAGTGCTCCTCGAGCAGCTTGCGGGCGAACAGACCGGGAACCAGCGGGCACAGGATACGGAACGGAACGGGGGGTTTTGATGTTTGCAGCCCTGAGTGAACACGACATCGCTCCCCGCACGGCCGCGGCGCGAGGCGGTACGGTGGGGCGTGAAGGATGCGGCTACGCGGTCCGAGGAGGGAGCCACCGATGATTCTGCTCCGTCGCCTGCTGGGTGACGTGCTGCGTCGGCAGCGCCAACGCCAGGGCCGTACTCTGCGCGAAGTCTCCTCGTCCGCCCGAGTCTCACTCGGCTATCTCTCCGAGGTGGAGCGGGGGCAGAAGGAGGCTTCCTCCGAGCTGCTCTCCGCCATCTGCGACGCGCTGGACGTACGGATGTCGGAACTCATGCGGGAAGTGAGCGACGAGCTGGCGCTCGCCGAGCTGGCCCAGTCCGCCGCGGCCACCGAGCCCGTGCCCACGCCGGTCCGTCCGATGCTGGGTTCCGTCTCGGTGACCGGTGTGCCACCGGAACGGGTGACCATCAAGGCGCCCGCCGAGGCAGTGGACGTGGTCGCCGCGTGACGTTCGCGGCATAGAGAACCGAAACGTGTGAGGCCCCGGTCGGGCTGCTCGGGTGTTCCCGGGGAGCGTGACCGGGGCTTCGTGTTGCCCTCGTACCGGCCGGGATCGGCGGTGAGGGCTCCGTATTGCTCCGTTTGCCGGTACCGGGTGCGGCGGTCATGGTGGAGGGACCTGATGGCCGCCCAATCGCCGGAGGAAGCGGATGTACGTCGTGAAGAGCCCCCTGGCCGACGCGGATCTGAAGACCGTGTCCGAGGCGCTGCAGGGCGCCCTCGTGGACCTGGTGGACCTCGCCCTGGTCGCCAAGCAGATCCACTGGAACGTCGTCGGGCCCCGCTTCCGTTCCGTCCACCTCCAGCTGGACGAGGTCGTCGACTCCGCCCGCGCCCACTCCGACACCGTGGCCGAACGGGCCTCGGCGCTCGGCGTCCCGCCCGACGGGCGCGCCCCCTCGGTGGCCTCCGGCAGTGGCATCGGGACCACCCCGGCGGGCTGGATCAAGGACGGCGACGCGGTCGGCGCGATGGTGGACGCCCTCGGCGCGGTGATCACCGGGATGCGGGAGCGGGTGGAGGCGACCGGAGAGTCTGATCCCGTCACCCAGGACATCTTCATCGCGATCACCGCGGACCTGGAGAAGCACCACTGGATGT
>NZ_JBSGDB010000149.1:0-18829 GCF_053602155.1 Streptomyces sp. NPDC004561 | reverse complement strand
GTGGACGTGCAGTTCTTCGCGCGGGGGAGCGAGCTGGTCGGGCGCGGGCTGCCGCTGTGCACGTCGGCTGCTCCTACTCTCCGTAGGGGCGCCACCGGGCCGCCTGGCGCAGTGCCGCGCGGGCTCCCCACCACCAGGTGAGGACGGCCAGGACGGCGAGTGCCGATGCGGTGGCGGCCAACGTACTGGCGGAGAGCCCGATGCCGTCGGCCGGGCTCGCCTGGGGCGCGGCCAGCCAGGACGCGACAACGACGCTGGTGGCGATTGCCGCCAGGAGCGGGGCGAGCAGAGCCCAGGCGGCGGCCGAGTAGTAGACCCTGCGCCGGCCGGTCAGCACGCTCAGCGGCGCGACGAGGCGGCTGAACCCCAAAAACTCGGCGAGACTGCCGAGGGCGGCGGCCACGGCGACGACGAGGAGGCCCGGAACCCCGAAGAAGACGACCCATCTGCCGTGGGCCACTCCGTTCCGCGCGCCCACCAGCCAGCCCTCACCCGGGAGTTCCGCGGTGACCGCCGCAACGGGGAGGGTGTCCCTCAGGAGCTGTTTGATCCGGCCGTAGGGCAGGTCCCTCGCGTCGGAGGAGGTCAGGACGAGGTTGCGCGGTGCCTTCTTCCAGTCGTCCGGCACCACGTCTGCCTCCTGTACGGCGATGCGTGCACCGACCGGGACGGACCAGTGCACGGCTTCGGCGATCCGCGGGGCCGCCTGAGCCGTGCCGGTCGTCGTGCCATGCCGCGAGCAGGGCAGCCCTGCGGACCGAAGAGCGGTGCAGGGGGCCTGGATACGGGGGAGGCCGTTCGGGGCGGAGGCCGCCGGCGGGTACAGGGCGAAGCTTTCGGTGTTCTTCGGCAGGTGCCGCAGCGTGCCGGCGAGCTGGTTCGAAGACAGCCTGGCGGGGTCGACCTGGAGGAGCACGACGCTGTGCCCGATGCGGTGCGCCGTGGCCTGGGCGGCCTGTGCACTCGCGCCGAACTGCGAGTTCTTCAGCTGGACCTGGCTGACCAGCACCATGGCGATCCCCACCCCGGCGACCAGCCGAGCGGTCACCCCGGGATGCGCGGCGATGTGCCTACCGGCGACCAGGGCCCCTGTACTGCCCGTTCGGCGAACCGAGTTGGCGGCTTGGGAGCCGGCCGCTGCGGCGCCGAGGGCGACCGCACAGGGGAAGGTGGCCAGGACCGCCACCACACCCGCGTTGTACAGCTTCATCCGGAGGTCCGCGTACAGCGCGGGATCCAGGAGCGCCGGGCCCCAGACGGTGGCGAAGACCAGCAGCGGACAGGCCATCGCGGCCCACCGGATGACCTGTCCCCGACGGGCTGACGACTGGACGGGCCGGGTGCCTCCCCGCCGGCCGGGGCGGTGCATCACACAGACGAGGAGCAGGGTGGCGGCTGCTGCCGCGCAGCCTGCCAGGGCGACGGCCCACCACCAGTGCCGCAGGTCGGCGCCGGACAGCCAGTAGCCGATCCAGGGCAGACGCACGCGGTCCGTCGTCATCGCGAGGAGAGCCGGGAGCGTACCCGACACCGCACCGGCCACAACCGGGGCCGCCGATTCCCCGAGGGAAAGGAGGAGCCGATGGCGCGGGCCGCCACCCAACGCGCTGACCAGCGCGGTGCGCTTGTCCCGGCCCTGCGACCCCATGCGTACGGCGACGACGGCCATCACACCGGCCGGCAGCAGAAGCAGATACAGCGCGGTCAGCAGTTTGCCGCGATCGGCGACGAACAGGACGTCGCCCGCAGGCAGCCCCCGCTGCGCGCCGAACCCCACGACAGGTGAGAATCCGGCCTTGTCGAGTTGTCTGCCGGTGGGATTGACGTAGGCGTACCGCTCACCCGGGCCGGCGAGCCCGGAGTCATGGATGCTGCCGACCACCTTGCCCAGCCTGGCCGGCGCGCCCTCGGCGCGCAGGGCCTGGGACAGCTGTGGTGACAGTACGGCCTCGCCCGGTGCGGGCCACCGGTCCAGCCCCGGCGGAAGGGGGGTGTTCCTGGAGAGCGGGCGAAGGTAGACGATGCTGTACTGGCGTCCTTCGGCCTCGTCGAAGTCGCTCCTGGCAACGGCCACCGCCGGACGGCCGGGGAACGCGTCCTGGAACTGCAGCGCCCGCTCGCCCGTGCGGCGTTCCATCCCGTCGTAGGCGGCGTAGACCGCTGCCACGGCGGACAGGCCGAGTGCCAGTGAGGCTGCCGCGAGCAGCAGGGCGATGGCGCGGACCGCGCCGTCGCCGGTGCGCCGTCCGGCAGCCCGTCCCATGCGCAGCAGTTGGACGCACAGGGGTGCCCCGCTCATGCCCGGCTCCCCGCGGCGTACGGCATCAACGTCGCTTGCCTGAGTTCCAGATGCCGGTCCGCCCTGCGGGCGACCTCGACGTCATGGGTCACCACGACCAGCGCGCAGTCCCATCGTCTGGGCACCGAGAACAGCAGGTCCGCCACGGTGTCCCGGGTGACCGAGTCCAGGGCGCCGGTCGGTTCGTCGGCGAGCAGCAGCGCCGGCTCGTTCATCAGGGCCCGGGCGACCGCGGCTCGCTGTCGTTCGCCTCCGGAGAGCCGGCCGGTCGGCACTCCTGTGACGGGAACACCCAGTTCGACCAGCAACTCCTCCGCTTTGTCATAGGCCTGGCGCGTACCGGTGCCTGCCAGCAGGGCGGCCAGAGCGACGTTCTCCACCGGTGTCAGTTCCGGCAGCAGTTCGCCGAACTGGAAGACGACTCCGATGTGGTTGCTGCGGTGCCGTTCCAGGGCGCGCCGCCTCATCCGTGTCACGTCGGCGCCGGCCACGTGCACCGAGCCCGAAGACGGCTGGATCAGCCCCAGCGCACAGCCCAGCAGGGTGCTCTTGCCGCTCCCGCTCGGCCCGAGGACCGCCACCGACTCCCCGGGTGACACCTCGAGGTCCGCTCCATCCAGCAACACGCGGTCCGCAACCTCGTATCGCAGCCCCCGCAAGGCAAGCACGGGCTGTTTCGGCATCATGCCGTTCACACTCTTCCCCCAGGAGATATCCGCTCGGCCCGGCCGACCGCACTCGTACCGGAAAGACGGTTGGGAGGCGTGTCGGTCTCACACGCCTCCCAACCGTCAGGGCCTCTTACGCAGTGATTGGTCGGTCACTGCGCCGTGGAGAGCCCAGAACTCCTAGCGGTACCACCTGCTGCACTCGTCGTCGTTGTCCTTGACCCAGTTGCAGGTACGCATCTGGGTGACCCTGCCGCCCTTGCCGCTCCAAGCGGTCGTGTTCTTGGCGCTCTTGTTCCACAGGTGGTACGGGTCGGACGGGTCCGTGGTCCGGTAGTAGTCGGTGTGCGCCCACTGGTCCGTGTAGATCGTCAGCGACACCTGCGAGTCGCCGGCGTGCGTCTCCGCGTACGCCTTCGCGGAGGGCGAGTAGGCGCTCAGCGCCATGGCAGGAGATGCCCCCAGCATCGCCACGCCGGCGATCGCCACTCCGATGGCCATCTTCTTCACTTGTGTTTCCCCTCGTTTCCATGAACCTCGAAAAGATCTTCGAGGCGTGCACACATTACACATCTTGATCATGTGACGGTCCGTCATAGTGCCTGTGCACCATGTGATTTGGTCAACACATCCGATCTGCGGGACGGATGCCAGACTGCTGCCCGGGAGCACCTATCGTCTTGGGGCGTTGGTTCCGTACATGACATCGCAGCAAGGATCTGGCCGCTCCATGGCATCTCACATAGCCGGTCTCCGGCATCGCCTGCCCGTCTGGCCGGTCCCGCTGCTGTGGACTGTGGGCCTTGGCTTGTGGGGGCTGCCCCGGCAGCACAGCGTTTGGCGGGACGAGGCCGTGACCTGGCAGGTGGCCCAGCGGTCGGTCGCCGAGATATGGCACATGCTGGGGCAGGTCGACGCCGTGCACGGGCTCTACTACCTCTTGATGCACGTCGTCTTCGAGTGTTTCGGGCCCGGTACCACGACGTTGCGTCTGCCATCCGTGCTCGCCATGGCCGCAGCCGCGGTCTGTGTGGCCGTCGTGGGCCGACGACTGGCGGGGTTCTGGGCGGGCCTGGGGGGCGGGCTGGCCCTGGGGCTGCTCCCGTCCGTGCAGTTCTACCTGCAAGAAGGCCGCCCCTACGCGCTGGTCGCGGCCGGTGCGGGAGGCGCGACGCTGCTTTTGGTGACCCAGCTCCAGCGCCGTGGCCGGGCGGCGTACTGGGCGGCGTACGGCGGCGTGATTCTGCTGTGCGCGCTGCTGAACTGGTTATCGCTGCTGATCCTGCCCGCGCATGCGGTGACCTTGGTCTGGACGCGTGCCGGGCGCAGAGAGTGGATGCGCTGGGCAGTGGCCTCCGCGTCCGCCGTGGTGTGCGTACTGCCGTTGATCCTTTTCAGCCGGGGGCAGTCCGATCAGGTGTCCTGGATACCGCCGCTGACCTGGCACATGATGATCGGCCCGGCAGTTCTCCTGGGGATCGGTGGTCTCGGCGCTCTGGCGGACCGACCGCAGGCCGGCCGGCTGTCGGCGGCGGCCGTCGGGCTGCCGCTGCTGGCGGTGCCCCAGCTGGGGTTGATCGGCCTCTCCCTGATCCAGCCGCTGTTCGTGGACCGGTACATTCTGTTCAGCCTCGTCGGGCTTGCGCTGCTGATCGGTGCCGGGCTCGATGCGGCGGTACGGGCGGCCGCGCCGCGGTTCCCGAGGGCGTCGACGTGGCTTGTCCCTGCAGCAGTCGCCGTAGCGGTGGTTGCGCTTCTGCCGCAGTCGCTGGCCAAGCGGTCCCCGGCGAGCAGGGTGGACGACGTCCTGGCCATAGCGGCTGACGTCCAGCAGCTGAAGAACACCGGCGACGCGGTCCTCTTCGTCCCCGCGGCCCGGCGCGACACCGCGCTGGTCTCGCCCGATGCCTTCGCCGGTCTGCGGGACATCGCGCTGGCCGAGAGCCCGGTGGCTTCCGGGACGCTGAAGGGCGAGGAAGCCGCGCCGGCCCGCATT
This sequence comes from Streptomyces sp. NPDC004561, assembly GCF_053602155.1. NCBI lineage: Bacteria > Bacillati > Actinomycetota > Actinomycetes > Kitasatosporales > Streptomycetaceae > Streptomyces > Streptomyces sp. NPDC004561. The sequence goes on along the minus strand of NZ_JBSGDB010000149.1, from coordinate 13,866 downwards.
CGGGCCTCGATGCTGGCTCAGCAGCGGATCCTGCTGGTGACGGACGCGACTTCGGTGGCCCGTCCGGCGTCGGGCGGGCGGGACACGGTGAAGCTGGCCGTGCTGAAGAAGTACTTCCGGGTCGTGGCGGACGAGCAGATCCGTGGGCGGCGGGTGACGGTGTACGAGCGCCGGCTCCATGGTGGAAACGCCGGCACGCGGCCGGGGCCGGAACGCGTCCCCACCGCGACCACGCCCGCCTTCCAGTCGGCGCCGGGGACGGCAGGTCCGTCGCAGAGACGGGTGGTTCGTACCACACCGTCCCACCGCCGGGGCTGTGTTCCACGCCCCGGCGCCGCGCCACGGCCTCGACCAACCACTTCTGAAACACGCCTCAGGAGCGGCCAAGGTTGCCGGTGTGTCCGTGTGTCACCGACCTGGGGGGGGGGGGGGGGGGGTTGCGGGGGGGGGCGCCCCCCGGCCGGGGGGGGGGGGGGGGGCGGGCGCCGGCGGGGGTCACATCTTCGGCATGAGGACGGTGTCGATGATGTAGACGTTGGCGTTGGCGGTCCTGACGTTGCCGCAGACCACCTTCGCGGAGTCGTTGACGGTGTAGGACTCGCCCGAGCCGGAGGTGGTCACCTTCGACTTCTCCAGCGTGCCGAAGGAGCCGTTCGTCAGGTCCTTCGGCGTGAGCTTTTGGCCGACGACGTGGTAGGTGAGGATCTTCGTCAGCATCGCCTTGTCGTTGAGGACCTTGTCCAGGGTGGCCTTCGGGATCTTCTTGAAGGCGTCGTTGGTCGGCGCGAACACGGTGATGTTCTGGGCGTTGTTGAGGGTGTCGACCAGGCCGGCCTTCTTCACCGCGGTCACCAGCGTGGACAGGACGGGGTTGTTGGAGGCGGCGGTGGCGACCGGGTCCTTGGCCATGCCGTCGAAGGAGCCGGCGCCGTTCTTCGGCACGGCGGAACAGGCCGCGCCGAACGGCTGGTCCATGCCGCTCGCGCTGCTGCTCGAGCCGCCCATGTCGTCGCTGCTCCGGGTGGCCGTGGGCGACGCCTTGCCGGCGGAGTCGGACGTGCCCGAGTCGCTGCTGCCGGAGCAGGCGGTCAGGGCCAGGGGCAGCACGGCGGCGGCGGCGAAGAGACCGGTGGTACGGCGGATACGGGTGTTCATCATGTTCTCCTGTTGGAACGGGTGCAGCACGTGGCTGCGTTCGGGGGTGTTGCGGAAAGGTGGTTCGGGCAGAGCACGCGGCCCTTGCGGGTGGGGCAGGCGATCACTCGACGGTGGTGATCACTCGGTGGTGGTGATCGGTCGGCGGTGGTGATCACTCGACGGTCACGACCACGGAGTGCCATCCGCTGGCGCCGTCGGGGATCGTGCGGGTGCGTCTGGCGGTCTGCACCGTGCCGGTGCGGTCGGTGGCGCGCACCGTGAGGGTGTGGCCGCCCGTGGTGGCCTGCCAGGGAAGCGACCACTGGCGCCAGGTGTCGCGGGTGTCCTCGGCGGCCAGGCGGGCCTCGCGCCAGGGTCCGTCGTCGATCCGGACCTCGACCCTGTCGATGCCCCGGTGCTGGGCCCAGGCGACACCGGCGATCATCACCGTGCCCGCCCTGGGCCGGGCGAACGGCTTGGGGGTGTCGATACGCGAGGCGGTCTTGACCGGGGCCCGGCGGGCCCAGCCGCGCCTGACCCAGTAGGGGTCGTAGGCATCGAAGCCGGTCAGTTCGATGTCCGTGATCCACTTGCAGGCCGAGACGTACCCGTACAGGCCCGGGACGACCATCCGTACGGGGAAGCCGTGTTCGAAGGGCAGCGGCTCGCCGTTCATGCCGAGGGCGAGCAGGGCGTCCCGGCCGTCCATGACGTCCTCGAGGGGGCTGCCGATCGTCATGCCGTCCACGGAGCGGGCCACCAGCTGGTCCGCCGCACCTCCCCGGGAGGGGGGCCTGACCCCGCACTCGGCGAGCAGGTCGGCCAGCCGCACGCCGATCCAGCGGGCGTTGCCCACGTAGGGGCCGCCGACCTCGTTGGACACGCATGTCAGGGTGATGTTCCGCTCGATCAGTTCCCTGCGCAGCAGGTCCTCGAAGGAGTAGGCGGCCGGCCGGCGCACCCCTTCGCCGTGGATGCGCAGGCGCCAGCCGGTGGCGTCCACCTTGGGCACCACCAGCGCGGTGTCCACGCGGTAGAAGTCCTTGTTCGGGGTGACGAAGGGGCTGATCCCGTCGATCCGCAGCGCGGCCCTCTGGGGTACCGGTCGTGCCGGTGACCCGGGGCGCGGCAGAACGACCTGGTTGCGTGAGGCGACCGAGTCCTGGCCGCGCGAGGCGTTCAGCGACCGGCCGACCGCGCCCACCGCGGCGGACGCGGCCGCGGCGGAGGCGGCCGCGAGGACGAATCCCCGCCGGTCCCATCCCCCGGGCGCAGGTGAGTCGGCTCCCGCTTGCTCCGTCGCGGACCCGGACGGCGGGGCAGGGGGCCGCCTCGCCGTTGTCAGGCGGCCCGCGAGGGCGTACAGAAGCAGTGCCCCGGCGATGGCCCCCACCAGGGAGGGCAGTGCGTCGGTCAGGCTCGTGGAGTCGGGCCGGCCCAGGGCGGCCGCCGCCCCGACGGCCCCGAAGACAAAGACTCCGGCGGCCGCGGCCCGCCGGAACCGTACCGCCGGCACGCCCAACGCCAGGGCCAGCACGGTCAGTACGGCGAGGATGCCGAGCTGCAGCACGAGCTTGTCGTCGGTGCCGAAGTGACGGATCGCCCAGTCCTTGACCGGGGCGGGCGTTGCGTCGATGGCCGCGCCGCCCACCGCGACGACCGGGCCGGACTGCGGGCGCACGGCCGCCGCGACCAGTTCGGCCACCGCCAGAGCGGCGAAGCCGGCCAGCAGCCCGCTCAACGCGCCCAGCGCGCCCAGCGCAAGACGCGGCAGGCCTTGCCGTGTTCGGTGTTCCTTCTCCTCGTCCCTCACGCCCGGAATCCGGTTCTGCCACGGCGGCGGATTGGTGACAGCCCCCGATCAGGTGAAAAGAGATCTCACGCCAATCCGGCACGCATTCCGCAACGGATTACGGGGTTGGCCGGCGGTGATGGCTCGGCCCTTCCGGTCGCGTTCCCGGCCGGCTTCCGGTGCGGCACACGGGAACACGAGACGTCGTACGCCGGCTGCCGCGCCGGGTTACCGGGACTCTTGCAGAAAGCCCCGGCGTTCACGCCGGGGATGAATGCATCTCAAGGCTGCTCTGACGTGTGCCTTAGAGTGGACGTTTTTGCTGCTCGATGTACTGGCGGACGATGGCCAGTGGTGCTCCGCCGCACGACGCGGAGAAGTATGAGGGCGACCACAGGTGCCCGTGCATGATGGCGCGGTTGATCCGGCCGGTGAACTCCTGCCGTATCCGGCGAGCGGAGACGCCCTTGAGGCTGTTGACCAGCTTCGAGACGGCGACCTTGGGCGGGTAATGCACCACCAGGTGGACGTGATCGCGTTCGCCGTTGAACTCCTTCAGCTCCGCTTCGAAATCCTCGCAGACCTTGCGCATGATCTCTTCGCAGCGCGTCAGCATCTCGTCGTTGAACACCCCGTGCCGGTACTTCGTCACAAAGACCAAATGCACATGCATCGCCGAAACAACGTGTCTGCCACGCCTGTAGTCGTTCTGTCCATCCATAAGACCAATCGTAGTAGGGTCGAGGGTGTGCAGCTCCGCTACAACTACCGGGCCTACCCGGACGCCTCCCAGCGCCATGCGCAGGCCAGTGCGTTCGGATGCGCCCGCGTGGTGTGGAACGACTGCCTGCGCGACCGCAGGCAAGCGCACGCGGCAGGACTGCCGTACGTGACGTCGGCCGAGTTGTCCCGGCTTCGCATCACCCAGGCCAAGCGCACCGAGGAACGTGCCTGGCTTGCCGACGTGTCGGCGGTCGTCCTGCAACAGTCCCTGCGGGACCTGGATGCCGCCTACAAGAACTTCTTCGACAGCCTGGGGGGCAAGCGGCAGGGCCGCAAGGTCGGTCCTCCCCGCTGCAAATCGAAGAAAGACACCCGGCAGTCGATCCGCCTCAACACCAACGCCTTCTGCCTGAAAGGCGATGGCACGGTGTACGTGGCCAAGGTCGGCGATCTCAAGGTCAAGTGGTCCCGCCGGCTTCCGGCCGCACCCACGTCCCTGACCGTCACCAAGGACAGCTGTGGCCGGTACTTCATCAGCTTCGTCGTGGACACCGAGCCGGACGTCCTCCCCGAGACGGAGACTGAAGCCGGTATTGACCTCGGCCTGTCAGCCTTCGCCGTCCTGTCCGACGGCCGGAAGATCGACAGCCCGCGCTTCCTGCGCCGTGCCGAGAAGAAGCTCAAACGCCTTCAGCGGGAGCTGTCCCGCAAGGCCAAGGGATCGAAGAACCGGGCCAAGGCCCGCATCAAGGTCGCACGCCAGCACGCCAAGGTGGCCAACCGGCGCCGGGACTGGCACCACAAGGCATCCACACAGATCATTCGCGACAACCAAGCGGTGTACGTGGAAGACCTCGCGGTGTCCGGCCTCGGGCGCACCCGGCTTGCCAAGTCCGTGCACGATGCGGGATGGTCCGCGTTCGTCGGCATGCTGGAGTACAAGGCGGTCAAGCACGGCCGCACCTTCGCCAAGGTGGACCGCACCTTCCCGTCCTCTCAGATCTGCTCGGCCTGCGGATTCCGGGACGGCGCCAAGCCCCTGCACGTCAGGGAGTGGACGTGCAGCAAGTGCGCCACCGTGCACGACCGCGACCACAACGCAGCACGTAACGTCCTCTTCGAAGGACGCCGAATCGTCGCCGCCGGACGGGTGGAGACGCTAAACGCCTGTGGAGTGCCGGTAAGACGGGCACACGTGCCCGCACAGCGCGTTGAAGCAGGAAGCCCCCGGAAGGGTCAGACGACCCAGGCCGGAATCCCTGGACTTTAGGCCAGGGAGCAGGTCAAGTCAGCCCCGTCGACCCACCCCCACCCACCCACGGAAGGCACTCGGCAACTGCTCGTGCCCGCATGCGAGTTGGTCTCGTCCGCCCGGCGGGCCGCAGGCTCTTGCGGGCCGTGGTCGTCACCGGCAGGACGGAAGGAAGAACGCTTGCCCGGTTGCCGGTGAGCAGGACGGGCGGCGCCTGCGGTTCGCTGTCGCCGGCTCACCGGGGCCAATACCGGGCGAGGGCTTTCTCCCGGTACGGGGCCGGGCCGACGCCGAGTTCGCCGGCGAAGGGGCGGTCCAGGACGAAGACCAGCAGCAGGCTGAAGCCGACCAGGCCCGCGACCGACGGCGGCCCGCGGCGCGTGGCGCGGCTTCACCGCGGCCCTCGGACGACTCGCCCGGCGCTGCCGGCAGGCGCCCCTGGTGGCACGGCCGCCTTCCGGGGGAAGGAGTGCGCAACGGGACAATTTCGCCCCGCGGCTCAGGTTGGGTCTGCCGTCTGCCCGGGCACGAGACAAGCACCGTGGCCGGCCGAAGGAGGGACAGGGACAGTGGCGAAGGATTCATCGCTGAAGGCTGTCGGGTGGGCGCGTTCGCTGCCGATCAGCAGCGGGGTGAAGGCGGCCCGGGACTGGACGCGTGCGCATCTGGTCGCGCTCGGCTGGGAGGACACGGCACCGGATCTGCTGGAATCGGTCGTGCTGGCTGTGTCCGAGCTGGTCACCAACGCCCATATCCACGCCCGCACCACGGCACAGCTCATCCTCACCTGGGACAACGAGTGCCTGCACGTGACCGTGCACGACGCCTCGACGCGGCTGCCCGAGCAGCGCCAGGCCGATGACGCGGCCCTGGGGGGACGCGGACTGCTCCTGATCGACGCCCTCACCGACAGCTGGCAGGCCCACCGCTGCCCCCGCGGCAAGGACGTCACCGCCTGCTTCCAGCCGCCCGCCCCCGCCAGGCCCGGCACGAACGGCGCCGGGTGAGAGCCGGGGCCGGGTGAGAGCCGGGGCCGGGCGTCCGGCAGGACCGTGACGGCGGCCCGCCGCACCACCCTGAACCACCTGACGGCGCAGCCTGTCCTCATGGGTGCACCGGCGCCGCGGGTGTAGGAGGCGGTTCCACTGCCGGCCCGCGGGGCCGGTGCCCCTCCCGGCTACCCTCCGGGACGCCCGATACGCCCGATTCCTGCACCCCGGGCGGGGTGCGGGTCCTCGCACGCGCGAGGGCCCGGCCGTCCCCGGCCGGGCCCCTCTTCACATCCCGCGCGGCGTGCGCCTGGTACCGGGACGCCGGTGGCTACCAGCGGTACCAGCGGCCCCGGCGGCCGCCGCTGCCCGCGGGCCGGACCAGGAAGCCCAGCAGCCACAGGACCAGCACGATCACCGCGATCCACCACAGCGCCTTCAGCGCGAAGCCCGCGCCGAAGAGGATCAGGGCCAGGAGAAGAACCAGAAGAAGGGGAACCATCGTTATCAACCTCCTGGCCACCGGATGCCCTTACTTCAGCCCTACAAGCACACAAATTATGGGTTACTTCCACGCATTGAAGGGCATGTGTGCGCCTCGCGGCGTTCCCCTTCTCCCCGCCGCACGCCCACCGGCCACCGGCCACCGGAGGGGGGTGATGGCCGATGGGTGGTCAGCGGTTCTGCAGCCAGGTCCGGTACCAGGCCAGCGTGGCGTCCAGGGCGTCCGCGAGCGGGGTGGGGGCGGTGGCGAAGGTGCGCTCGAAGGCGGAGGAGTCCACGATCTGCGGCTCCAGGTGCTGGTAGAACATCTCGGCGTACTCGGCCATGAACTGCTCGTCGAACGGGCCGAAGGGGCGGGGCTCTTCGAGGACCACGGACTTCAGCGGCCGGCCCAGGCGCTCCTCGATCATGGTGTAGATGTCGCGGGTGCTGACCGCCGGCGCGGTGGGCAGGTGCCACACCCGGCCGTCGCCCTCGGGCCGCTCCCCCAGGGTCGCGAGGCCGGCGGCGACGTCGCCGATGTAGGTGTAGCTGTGCGGCAGGTCGATGTCGCCCATGCCCAGGACCTCCGTGCCGGTGAGCGCGCCGGGGAAGACGGCGGCCCCGAGGCTGGAGTTGAGCACGCCGGGGCCCATGAAGTCGGCGGAGCGGCCGAGGACGACCCGGGCGCGGCCCTCGCGGTGCGCGGCCAGGTAGCCCTCGTCGAGCGCGGCCCGCATGCGGCCCTTGCGGCTGGTGGCCTTCCACGGGCTCTCCTCGGTCATCGGCGCCCCGCCCGTCTCGCCGTAGGGGTAGAGGGTGTCGAGCACGACCAGGCGGGCGCCCGCGTCCGCGGCGGCGCCGAGGACGGCCGCCTGGATGCGCGGCATCACCTCGACCTGGAGGTGGTAGCCGACGTTGACGCAGTGGTGGACGACGGCGGCACCGGCGACGGCCCGGCGTGCGCCGTCCGCGGTGCTGACGTCGGCGGCATACCGCTCGACACCGTCGAGGGCCGGCCCGCCGGCCGTGCGGTCCACCAGGCGTACGGCGTGGCCGCGGCGCACCAGTTCGCGGGCGAGGGCGGTTCCGGCGGGCCCGGACCCGAGGACGGCGTGCAGGGCGCGGGGGGTGGCGGCAGCGGTCATGACGGGCTCCTTCTGGCTGATCGGACCGCTTTCCGCGCGGGGCGGGGCGGCCGATTCCGGACGCTTCGAGTTATCCACACTCTCGACAGTTAGAGACTGTAACTGAAGCGATGGGTGATAGCAACAGTGGTGGGGCAGGGCGGGCGTTAAGGTGTGTCACGGGGTCCGCGGAGGGCCCGTGAAAGGAGTCGTCCATGGCCGCCGCCTCGCTCAGCCCGAGGGCCCGCTACCGGGAGCAGACACGCGCGGAGATCAAGGAGATCGCGCTCAGGCAGCTCGCCGAGGGCGGTACGGCGGCCGTGGCGCTGACCCGGATCGCCAAGGAGGTCGGCCTGTCCGGCCCCGCCCTGTACCGCTACTTCGACAGCCGCGACGCCCTGCTGACCGACCTGATCCGCGACACCTACGCCGACCTCGCGGCCGCCGTCGCCGCCGCCTCCGACGCGCTGCCCGCCGACGGGACACGGCGCGCGCGCCTGCACAGCCTCGCGGCGGCCGTGCGGGGCTGGGCCCTCGCCGAGCCCCACCGCTACCTGCTGATCGAGGGGACGCCGGTGCCGGGCTACACGGCTCCGGCCGACACCCTGGACAGCGCCCGGGCCGTGCTCGGGCCGTTCCTGGCCTGCTTCGGGGAGACGGCGCCCACGCCCGCCGCGCACCCGCTGGCGGCCCAGATGACGGCGTGGGCCGCCGAGAACACCGGCGTCGCCGGATGGGTGCGCGAACACACCGCCACCGGCGAGGCGGGAGTCACCCTGGCCGGGGCCGTGCTCGCCTGGACCCAGCTCCACGGGGCGGTGAGCCTGGAGGTCTCCGGCCAGTTCCACGGCATGGGCCACGACGGAGGCACCCTGCTCACGGCACAGATGGACTCACTCGCCGACACCTTCGGCCTGGACTGACCGGCACCCGGCCGGGGCCGGTCAGAGCCTGTCCGGTTCCGGGGCCCTGGGTGTTCCGGGGCCCTGGGTGGGGCCCGCTTGGGGCCTGTCCGGGTCCGTATGAGGTCCGCTCGGGGTCTGCTTGGGGCCTGGCTGGTGCTCCGACCGGGAAGGTTCACCGGGGTGGCGGCGCGTCAGGGCTCGTTGCGTGCAAAGCCGTCCGTCGGCGTGGCGTCGCGCGAGGCCGCGATGACGGGGCTGTGAGGGGCGGCGGTTGAATGTCCTGCTGCGGACTGACGCCTTTCACGTCCGGTGATCGCTGGCGTGGCCCGGTGCTGAAGCAGATCGGGGGGCGATGGGCATCGCTGCGGGACGGTGTCGTGGCGGCGGCGGACCGGCGGCCGGTGGCGGCCTGGGCCGTGGTCGCGCTGGGGGTGAGTGTTGCGGTCGCCGTGCCGGGGGACGCACTCGGCGGGACGGCGGCCTATCTCTTCGGGCCGGCGCCGTTCTACTAGTTTCCTGGCTCTCCCGATCGCCCTGCTGATGCTCGGCGCCGCCGCCCTGGCCGGGTATGCGATCGCGGACCTGCCGAGACGCTGGTTCGGCTGGAGCCGAAGGCGGTCCAGGGGCATGGCGCTGCTCGTCGGCTTCGCCGGACTGGCGCCCTGGCTCGTGCCCGACGGGCCGTCGGTGTGGCGCGCGGGGCAGGCGCCGGGCTGGGCGGCCGCGTGCTGCGGCGCGGGCTTGCCGGCTCTTCCCGCCGCTGCTTTGCTGCCGATCCCGCGGCGCCGGAGCCGGGCGGCCCAAGCGGTCGGGCTGCTGCTCCTTGCCGGGGTCTGGGGATGCGCCCGGCCTGCGTGGCTCGACGCGGAGTCGGGCGCGGCCTGTCTGGCCCTGGGTTCGCCGCCGCGCTCGCTTCTTCGTCTGGTCGACTGGGAAGGGGGGCGTCCCCGCCACCGTCGGCTACCAAGGCGGCCGGGTCAGCGTCGCGTACGACCGGCCCACCCCCTTGCCCGCACCGGACGGGCGCCAGGTGGCCGCGCTCGTCACCGAACGGCTGCCGAACGGACGGGGAGCGGGCTTCGTCTGCGCCGAGGGGCGGGCGGTCGGCGCCCTGGCCTCGGGGCCGCCGGCTTTCGGCCCCGGTCCCGCAGGTGCCTGCGTGGCGCTGGGCCGCGGGCTGACGAGGGTCGGCGGCCGCGCCCTCGCCCGGCAGGACGGCGACGTCCTGCTGTTCCTGGTCACGGACGGCGACTTGAGCGCCGCCGGAGACCTGCCTTCGATGATCCGGGTCCTGAACTCGGAGCATGTTGCCGCGGACTCCGGGATTCGTGACCTCGCGCCACCACACGACTGACCAGCCGCGGGCAGCCACCGGTCACGCGGTCACCGCTCGGTCTCCCCACCGGATGCCCTTTTCTCGCTGCGGATGCGGGCGCGTTCGCGGCGCCCTCAGCAGGTGCTCGTCGGCGCCGAGTTCGGGGAAGGCCGCGAGGGGTTCGGTGCGGGCCGCCTGCTCGGCGAACCGCCGGGAGCCGGCGTGGCCGCGGGCGTGCGGCGGCCGTTCGGGGGCGCTTGGAGCCGGGTAGGCGCGCCGGGTCCGCTCACCGTCCGGCAGGTGTGGTGCGCGGGCGGGCGCCACAGGTCCTGGGGGGCGCGGTGGAGGCCTCTGCGGTCTGCGGGCCGTCCACCGTGGCCGGTGCCTGTGCTCAAGGGCCGGGTCAGTAGGCGGAGTTCACCTTGTCGATGGAGCCGTAGCGGTGGGCGGCGTAGTTGGCGGCCGCGGTGATGTTGGCCACCGGGTCCTTGATGCTGTGAGCGGTGCCGGCCACGTGGTAGGTGTTGAAGGTGGGGTCGATCACCTGCAGCAGGCCCTTGGACGGGATGCCCTTCTTGGCGTTGACGTCCCAGTTGTTCTGCGCGTTGGGGTTGCCGCCGGACTCGCGCATGATGTTGCGCTTGAGGCCCTCGTAGCTGCCCGGGATGCCCTTGGCCTTCATGATGCTCAGCGACTGCTTGATCCAGCCGTCGAGGTTGTTGGCGTAGCCGGCCTTGCCCGCGGTGGCGTGGGTGTTGTTCGAGGCCGTGACCACCGAGGAGGCGTGCACCTGCGTCATCTCGGCTGCCTGCGCGCTCGCCGGCATCAGGGTGATCGCGGCGGCTGCCGCGCCCGTGGTGGCGAGACCGGTCAGAGCGATACGGGCGAAGCGGGTGTGAGTGGTCATGGCCATGCGAAAGGAACTCTCCAGTGGGGGACGTCGTCGTGCCGGCCGCGGTCGATCGCGGTGGCGTGAGGGGCGGGGCCGCTGTCGGCGTAAGCGGGTGGATCCGGTGGGGATCCGCTCGATCCGTCTCGTGGCTCCCAGCGACGAGAGCAATGGTTAGCGGCGGCCGGACCGGGGTGCAATGATGTGACGTACTACCCGACTACGGAGCAATGTCCGAAATGCTGGAGATATAGGCATTTATCTCCTGCTCAGGCCGTTCCGTTCCTACGATGCCCGGTAGGACGTGATGTGGCTCCTATGGGTGGCATCACACGCGGAGGGCGCGTAGAGGCCCATGGAGGGCACTCGGGGGTTTCGGTCACACGCCCGCTCCGGGCAGGACCTACACTCACTTGGTAGCCGCAAGCAACAGAACGTGCGTCATGATCGGAACGGGGCTGAAGCTCCTCGAAGACCACGTGGTGGACCACACGTACAGAGCCTCGGAGCCGGGCAGTGCCCGCGGCGAGGCGAGGCAAGGAGATTTTCACGCATGACCATGTCCGCGTCCCCGGCCCGCGGGGGACCCGCAGCGATACCGGCATCGGCGCCACCGGCCGGCAGGCTGACGCATCGGCAGATCATGACGATCCTGAGCGGCCTGATGCTGGGGATGTTCCTTGCGGCCCTCGACCAGACCATCGTCAGCACCTCGATCCGTACGATCGCGGACGATCTGCACGGACTCAGCGCGCAGGCGTGGGTCACCACCGCGTACCTGATCACCTCCACCATCAGCACGCCGCTGTACGGAAAGCTGTCCGACCTCTACGGCCGCAAGCCCTTCTTCCTGGCGGCCATCAGCATCTTCATCGTCGGCTCGGCCGCCTGTTCGTTCTCCACCTCGATGACCGAGCTGGCCGCCTTCCGGGCCTTCCAGGGCATCGGCGCGGGCGGTCTGATGTCGCTGGCGCTGGCGATCATCGGTGACATCGTGCCGCCCCGCGAGCGGGCCCGGTACCAGGGCTACATGCTCGCGATGTTCGGCTCCTCGAGCGTGCTCGGCCCGCTGATCGGCGGTTTCCTGGCGGGCCGCAGCAGCATCCTGGCCATCGCCGGCTGGCGCTGGGTGTTCCTGGTCAACGTGCCGGTCGGCATCATCGCGCTGTTCGTCGTCGCCAAGGTGCTGAACATCCCGCACACCCGGCGCGAGCACCGCATCGACTGGTGGGGCGCGATCACCATCGCCATCGGCGTGGTGCCGCTGCTGCTCGTGGCCGAGCAGGGCCAGGACTGGGGCTGGACCTCCACCAGGGCCTACGTCTGCTACGCGGTCGGCGCGGTCGGCCTGGTCGCATGGATCTTCGTGGAGCGGGCGATGGGCGAGGAGGCCCTGATCCCGATGCGGCTGTTCCGCAGCGCCGTGTTCAGCAAGATGAGCCTCCTCTCCGTGCTCATCGGCATGGGCATGTTCGGCGGGATGATGATGGTCCCGCTGTACCTGCAGATCGTGAAGGGCGTCAGCCCCACCAGGTCCGGCCTGCTGATGCTGCCGCTGATGGTCGGCATGATCGCCGGAACCATCGTGGTCGGCCGCATCATCCAGAAGACCGGCAAGTACAAGATCTTCCCGATCATCGGCACCGCGCTGATCATCGCCGCCATGCTGCTGTTCCACTACCGGGTCCAGTGGGACACGCGGCTGCCGGAGACCATGGCCTACATGGCGCTGTTCGGCATCGGCCTCAGCGGGTGCATGCAGATCCTGACCCTGGCCGTGCAGAACGCCGTCGAGCCCAAGGACATGGGCGTGGCGACCGCGTCGGCCACCTTCTTCCGGCAGATGGGCGGCACCGCCGGTACCGCGATCTTCCTCTCCGTGCTGTTCAGCACCGTCGGCGACAAGATCAGCTCGGCCTTCCGGTCCGCGTACGAGACGCCCGCCTTCCGGGCCGCGCTCCATGACCCGGCCGTACGCGCCAACCCCGCGAACGCCCCGGTGCTGCAGATGTTCAAGCACCCCCACGCGGGCGGCGGAAGCGGCTCGGGCGTGCTCGACGACTCCTCGTTCATCCAGCAGCTCGACCCGCGTCTGGCCCAGCCCTTCAAGGCCGGCTTCACCGACTCGATGCACCTGGTGTTCATCATCGCGGCGGCCGTGATGGTCCTCGGCTTCCTGGTCGCGGTGTGGACCAAGGAGGTGCCGCTGCGCAAGGTCTCCGGTCTTGAGGCGCGGGCCGCCGAGGAGAACGGCGGCCCGGCGCCGGAGACGGCCGCGACCGACGCCGCCGAGCAGGCCGTCGCCGGACCCGAGCCCACCGCCGAACTGGCCGCCGCCGGACTCCAGCCCGCCGCCGAAATGGCTGCCGCCGGGATCCAGCCCGGGACCGAGCCGGGTACCGACAGGTTCGAGCCCGTGCACGCCTCCGCCCTGCGGCACGGCGTCCGCGGCCGGGTGCTGGACGGCACCGGCGCGCCGGTGCCCCAGGCCGTGATCACCCTGATCGACGTCAACGGACGGCAGCTCGGCCGTGCCGTCAGCGGCGCGGACGGCGTCTACGCGGTGTCCGTCACCAACCCCGGCACCTATGTGCTGATCGGCGCCGCCGGCGCCCGCCAGCCGCAGGCCGTCACGGTGGTCGTGGGCGACGAGCCGGTCGAGTGCGACCTCGCGCTCAGCGGTACGGCCGCCCTCACCGGATCCGTCCGGGACGCCGCCGACGGGCACCCGCTGACCGGAGCCCTGCTGGTCGCCACCGACGTGCGCGGCGAGGTCGTCTCCTCCGGGACCTCCGCCGACGACGGCGCCTTCGTGCTCGCCGACCTGGTGCCCGGCAGCTACACGGTCGCGGTGAACGCGTCCGGGTACCGCCCGGCCGCCCATCCGGTCGACGTCGCCCCGGGAGCCGTGGAGCCCCTGGTGATCCGCCTCGAACCCGGTGCCCGGCTCCGCGGCGTCATCCGCAGTGCCACCGGCACTCCGCTCGACGACGCCAAGGTCACACTGCTGGACTCGGCCGGGAACGTGATCGGTACGGCGGTCACCGGTTCCGACGGCGCCTACGGGTTCACGGACCTCGACGGTGGCGAGTACACCGTCATCGCCAGCGGCTACGCGCCGGTCGCCGCGTCCGTCCGCCTGGACGGCAGCGGCATCGCCGGCTTCGACCTCGATCTGTCCCACCAGGACGAGTCCCGGTAACAGCCGGTCCGGGACCGGATCCAGGGACAGTGCACCGCGAAGTGCGGGCGGC
>NZ_JBSGDB010000148.1:0-19009 GCF_053602155.1 Streptomyces sp. NPDC004561 | reverse complement strand
GTACGCCGTGCTCGGCGCCGTGGCCGCCGCGGCGCTCACCGAGGGTGGCGCAGGCTCTGGCCTCGGTCGCGTTCTTGACGGCGATCATCGGGGTGTACGCGATGGTGTCGCCGGCCGCGGTGATGTCACCCGTCTGGCGGATCCCGCCCGCGGAGACCTGGACCTTGTCGCCCGGGGCGCCGCCGGTGATCCGGCCCCAGGCGGCGCCGCAGGCCTTGCTGTAGCGGACCTCCAGGGTGGTGGTGCCGACGGTCGCGGTCCTGGCGGTGGTCACCAGGTCGCCGCTGCATCCCATGGTCTCGGCGTCCTTGCCGGTGCAGGCGGAGCCGGCGCACTTGACCCCGGGGGGCGGGCTCGCGTCCGTGCTGGCGCTGGGAGCCGGCGGCTTGGCCGTGACCGGGTGCTTCGTGCCGCTGTGCCGGGTGAAGAAGAAGACGCCGCCGATGATGACGAGCACGCCGACCAGGCCCGCGAGGAACATCAGCAGCCGCTGCCGGTTCGCGAGGCCCGGGGCCGTGGGGTGTCCGGCGTGGGGGCCCGGGGTGTCCGGCCGGTCCTCGGGCCGCGCTCCGGGGCGGGCGCTCGCCCGCGACGGCCCCTGGTACCCGGCCACGTTCCAGGAGTTGGCGCCCGGGGCCCGTCCCGTCGGGTCCCCTCCGTCGCCTCCCGCGTCCTCGGGCGGGCCACCGGCCGCCCCCGGCCCGGAAAGCGCCGGGCCCCGGCGGTCCGCATCCGTGCCGTGCGGCACGGCGTCGCGGGCGTCGGCGTCCGGGACCGCCGGCCTGGGCGGGATCGTCGGGGAGACGCCCGCGGGACCGGCGATCCCCGGGGCGGCCGTGGCGCCGCCGCCCGGGCCCCCGGTCGCCCCGGCCGCGCCGAACTCGCCGAGCGCGGCGCGCGCCTGGGAGATCCGGATCGCCTCCATGGTGCGGTCGTGCCGCATCTCCGACCGGCTCCAGGCCCGTTCGGCCAGTTCCCACATGGTGGTGAGGTGGACCGGACTGGTCCCGGTGACCTCGGCGAGCGCGACGACCGCGCCCTTGGGCGCGAGGAGCCGGCCGCCGAGGTAGCGCTCCCAGGACGTCTTGCTGTAGCCCGTGCGGTCGGCCAGGGACGCGATGGTCAGGCCGCCGCGGTCGACGAGCCGCCGCAACTGGCTCGTGAACTCCTTGATCTGCGGATCCAGTTCGTCCGGCAGGGCTTTCCAACGAGGCATCGCCTTCCCCCCTCTTCCCCGGGACAGTCCTCTTGGTCCCGCGCGGCCCCCCCCGGCCCCGCTCCCGGGTACCCGTCCTGGCTACCCACAGGGATGCGCCGGGTCGGGATTCCAGTTCCCCGAGTGGGGGCGCACGGGAGCATGCGGCGCCCCGCTCGTGCACCCGCTGCCACGGGGTCTTCGTAACGTATCCCGAACTGTCCGCACATGGACACCGCGACGGCACACAGCGGCGGCGCGGACACCGTAGCGGAACGGTCACTTCCGTGCCACAGCGCGGGGACAGCCGTTGAACAGGCCCTTCTCGGCGGGCGAGGCTGATTTCCGGCGGCGGTTCGTCCTTGCTCGGGGGAGGGGACGAGCCGCCGTCCCGTGCGGCGCCGTCGGGTCAGCCGCCCGGCGTCACCAGGCCCGTCTCGTACGCCAGCACCACCGCCTGGGCCCGGCTGCCCAGGTCGAGCTTGGTCATGGTGCGGTTGAGGTGGGTCTTGACGGTGGCCTCGCTGATGAAGAGGCGGCCGGCGATCTCCAGGTTGGACAGGCCCCGGGCGGTGAGCCTGAGGACCTCCACCTCGCGGGAGGTGAGCACACCGAGGTCGGGCGGGGCCGCGGCGCCGGGGTCGGGCGCCTGCTGCCGGGCGAACGCCTCGACCAGGCGCCGGGTGACGCTGGGCGCGAAGAGCGCGTCACCGCCGTCGACCGCGGTGACCGCGGCGAGCAGCCGTTCCGGCCCGGAGTCCTTCAGCAGGAACCCGGAGGCCCCGGCCCGCAGCGCCCCGTACACGTACTCGTCGAGGTCGAACGTGGTCAGCACCAGTACCCTGGGCGGCCGTTCGGCGGCCTGGGCGAGGATGCGCCCGGTCGCCTCGATGCCGTTGACGCCGGGCATCCGGATGTCCATGAGGACGACGTCGGGGCGGGTCTCGGCGGCGAGCCGCACGGCCTCCTCGCCGTCCTCCGCCTCGCCCACCACCTCGAAGCCGGGCGCGGCGTCGAGCAGGCCGACGAGCCCGGCGCGGATGAGGAACTGGTCGTCGACGACGAGCACTCTGGTCATCCCGTACGGTCGTCCCCCCGCCGTGCTCCGTCCGCCTACCGCTCCGCCTCCGGCCGGCCCCCGCGACTGTGTTCGGCGGCCGTGGCGGGCAGGGTCAGCCGGACCTCGTAGCCGCCCTCGGAGCGTGGGCCGACCGAGATCGTCCCGCCGTAGAGCTTGGCCCGCTCGCGCATGCCAATCAAGCCGTGTCCGCCGCCGGCCGGCACTCTGTCCGGATCCGCTCCCTCCCCGTCGTCGGTGACGCGGACCGTCAGCTCGTGGGCGCCGTAACGCAGTTCCACGCGCGCGTGTGCCGGGCCCGCGTGTCTGAGCACGTTGGTGAGGGCCTCCTGGACGACGCGGTAGGCGCACAGTTCGACGCCGGGCGGCAGCGGGCGGGCGGCGCCCTCGACGGCGAGGTCCACGGGCAGGCCGCCGGCCCGGACCCGGTCGACGAGTTCGCCGAGCCGGGCGAGGGTGGGCATGGGGGCCCGCTCGGGGGCCTCCGGGTCCTCCTCGCGCAGCACCTGGAGCATGCGGCGCAGCTCCTCCAGGGCCTCGCCGCTGGTGTCGGCGATGGTGCCGAGCGCGCCGCGGGCCTTGGCCGGGTCGGAGTCGAAGACGAACCGGGCGAGGCCCGCCTGCACGGAGACCACCGACATGTGGTGGGCGACCACGTCGTGCAGTTCCCGGGCGATCCGGCCGCGTTCCTCGGCGACCGCGCGCCGGGCCCGCTCGGCCTGCTCGGCGCGCAGCCGCCGGGTCAGTTCGGCGGAGCGGCGGGCCAGATGCCCGAACCAGACCAGCACCGAGCAGTACAGCAGCGCCTGCCCGAGCACGGAGGCCATGGACGGGGTGTGGCTGACCACGCCCGCGTAGACCCACAGCGCCGTCATGCAGGCGGCGCAAACCAGTGCCGTGCGCACCGGGCGGACGGAGGCCACGGTGTACAGGGCCAGCATGAGGCCGAAGGTGCACACCACGGGCCAGTAACCGAGGGTGACATAGCCGACCGCGGCGGCCTCGACGACGGCGAAGGCGCCGAGCGGCCACCGGCCGCGCAGGGCGACCGGCAGATGGGCGAGGCCGACCAGGACATAGGCGCGGGCGCCGAGTTCCGGCCATCCCTGGGACCGCGACTCCTGCCCGAGCAGAACGGCGACCACGGCCATGGCCACCGCGATCAGCGTGTCCACGACGAGCGGGCGGGGCGTCCTCGGTCGCATCGCCGCAGGGTAGCGCCGGAATGCCGATGCGGGAGTCAACCGAAAGGTCTACCACGGAAGTTGCAGGTCGGCAGCCGCTGCCGACCGTTGGCGGTACGGGAGTTCCGACCGCAGGCGGACGCGGGGCCGTACGGGCCGCCGTAGCGTCGGTGCCGGGGAACGCGAGTGGCCCGCGTCCCCGGGGGAGACGCGGGCCACCGGCGGTGGGGTTCCCGCTATCCGGACATCGTGAAGTGCAGCGTGTCCTTCAGGAAGGGGACCACCAGCCAGGGTCTGGGCTGGGCCATCAGGGCCAGCAGGACGATCGCCAGGCCGAGGAGGCCGTAGGTGACGATGTCCGTGAACCGGGAGCGTACGGCGAGCATGCCGACGCTGGGCAATATCCAGCGCATGACCGCGCCGGCCAGCAGCGCGGCCCCGATCAGCAGGGTGCCGTAGCGGAACGCGTCGAGCGCGGTCAGCAGCAGGCCGAGCGCGACCGCGCCCAGCACGACGAGCACGGGCCACTGCCGGGCGGGCGCAGGGGCGTCGCTCGAGGCGGCCCGGCCGCCGCCCTCGGGCCGTGCGGTGTCCTTGGTGAACAGCGGGAAACGACGGGTCGTGCGCCGCGGGCGCCCCTGCTCGTCGGGGGCGCTGATCGCGTCGCGGACGGTCGGCCGGTCGTCGTGCGTGTCCTCAGCCGGCACTGCGCTCCGCCGCCTCGACCACGTTGACCAGCAGCTGCGCCCGGGTCATCGGGCCGACACCGCCGGGGTTGGGGGAGATCCAGCCGGCCACCTCGGTCACGCCCGGGTGGACGTCGCCGACGATCTTGCCGTCGGCGTTGCGGGAGACGCCGACGTCCAGGACGGCCGCGCCCGGCTTGACGTCCTCGGGCCGGATCAGGTGCGGGAAGCCGGCGGCCGCGATGATGATGTCGGCGCGCTTCAGGTGGGAGGACAGGTCACGGGTGCCGGTGTGGCACTGGGTCACGGTGGCGTTCTCGCTGCGGCGGGTGAGCAGCAGCGGCATCGGGCGCCCGATGGTGACGCCCCGGCCGACGACCACGACCTCGGCGCCCTTGATCTCCACACCGTGGCGGCGCAGCAGGGTGAGGATGCCGTTGGGGGTGCAGGGCAGCGGCGCCGGCTCGTTCAGCACCAGCCGGCCGAGGTTCATCGGGTGCAGGCCGTCCGCGTCCTTGGCCGGGTCCATCAGCTCCAGGATGCGGTTCTCGTCGACGCCCTTGGGCAGCGGGAGCTGGACGATGTAGCCGGTGCAGGCCGGGTCCTCGTTCAGCTCCCGGACGACCGCCTCGATCTCCTCCTGCGTGGCGGTGGCCGGCAGCTCACGCTGGATGGAGGCGAGGCCGACCTGCGCGCAGTCGCGGTGCTTGCCGGCGACGTACTTCTGGCTGCCGGGGTCGTCCCCGACCAGGATCGTGCCGAGGCCGGGCGTGACGCCCTTCTCCTTCAGCGCCGCCACGCGGGCGGTCAGATCGGACTTGATCGCGGCTGCGGTGGCCTTGCCATCGAGAATCTGGGCGGTCATACCCCCATCCTCGCGGATGACCGCCTCGTGGTTCCAATCCGGGTGGCCCTACGCCGCAGCGGACCCGGTCGCGGGTGATCGACGATGTTGCACTTGCACAACACCTGCGGTATTCGGCTGGACAAGCAACTATCCGGTCAAGAACGATGAGCAGCACAGTGCAGCGGGCAGCTCATCGGGGGGACGGACCGCATCTGTAGAACCTCTCCTCCGTGCCGTGCCGCGACTCGTCCCCGCACTCGACCGACGGAGGAGACACCACCATGAGCTTCGGTGAACCGAACAATCCCTACGGCGCCCCGCAGGGGCAGCAGCAGCCGGGCTACGGCTACCCGCAGCAGCAGCCGCAGCAGGCCGGTTACGGCTACCCGCAGGCTCCGCCCGTCCAGCAGCAGTACGGCGCCGGCGCCCCGATGACCGCCATGCCGGGCAACGTCGGCGCGGCCCGCGTGATGCTGTGGGTGATCGTCGGCCTGCAGGTGATCGGCATGGCGCTCTTCGCTTTCTACGCGGCGGCCGTGAGCCACGCGAAGAATGACAACAACCTGCAGAACAACTCCTCCTTCCAGAAGCTCGCCGACTACTCGACCGGCATCCTGGTGGGCATGATCGTGTTCGCGCTCGCCTGGGCCGTGTTCGCGGCCGTGCTCGCGGTGAAGTTCAACACCGGCGGCAACGGTGTCCGCGTCACCACCCTGGTGTTCGGCATCATCACCGCGGTGCTCGGCCTGTACCCGTTCGTCGTCGTGGGCCTCGTCCACACGGTGCTGGCCATCCTGATCGCCTGCTTCGTCGGCGGCTCCAACGGCAAGGCCTGGTTCAACCGCCCCCGTTACTGATCCCGCCCGCGCGACGGAACAGTTCGCGCCAATCACCGCCGCCGGCCGTGTCTCACCCGCCCAGGGGAGGCACGGCCCTGGTGTGTTCGCCCTAGTCTGGCCGGGGTAGCCGTCAGGCACGGGGAGACGCACCTTGTACAGCATCGTCGTGGTACCTCCGCCGACCACGGAGGACGCACACCACCGCACCCAGATCCGGCTCGCCCCGGGCGAGCGCCTCACCTTCGGGCGGGCGCCCGGCAACGACCTGCCGATCCCGCACGACGGGGTCTCGCGCCGGGCCGGAGAGCTCGGCGCGCAGGGCGCGTTCTGGATACTCAGCAACCTGTCCGCGCGGCAGACGTACGTGGTGGAGAACCCGGAGGGCGCCGGGGAGCACATCAAGGTCGGCCCGGGCAGGCTCGGCGCCCCCGTCCCGTTCGAGTTCTCGCGGATCGTGCTGCCCGCCGCCGGGGAACTGCTCGCGATCGAGGTGTGGGCACCGCGCCACGACTACCTGCGCGACGGCGGCGGACCGGACGGCGACACCACGGCCCCGGCCTTCTCCGTCGACCGCACCAAGCGCTACTTCGCCGTGCTGGCCGCCCTGTGCGAGCCGCGGCTGCGCGGCGATCCGCACGCCCCGACGCCCACCGTCGACCAGGTCGTCGACCGGCTGCGCCCGGCCTGGCCCGCCGCCTCGCGGACGTCGGTGCAGTGGAACATCGACTACCTGGCCGTGAAGCTGCGGCTCAAGCCCGGCCCGGAGACCGCGGACACCGGCCCCCGCCTCAACGGCAAGAAGGAGTCCCTGGTCTCCCTGGCGCTGCGCTTCGACCTGGTGCGCGAGGACGACCTGGTCGTGCTGTCCGCGCCGGCGAGCCGGGCGGCCCGGTGACCGAGCCGTACGCGGTGGTGGTGCCGAGGGGCTACCGGGTCGGCCGCTGGGAGGTGCGCGAGCCGATCGCGACGGGTGCCTTCGGCAGCGTCTACACGGCCCGGCGCACCGGCGACTCCCCCGCCGGCCCCGGCCTGCCCCGGACGGCCGCCCTGAAGTTCCTGCCCACCGGCACCGGCACCCCGCGCCGGCTGGCGCATCTGCACGACCTCGTCGAGCGCGAGATCGACCTGCACCGCAGGCTCAGGCGGCCGCGGCTGATCCGGATGTACGAGACCCTCGTCGTCGACGACCCGGCCCGCCCCGCCCTGGACGGCGCCACCGTCCTCGTCCTGGAGAAGGCCGAGGGCTCCCTGTCCGCGCTGCTCGCCGCCGCGCCCCGCCCGGCGGCCGGGGCCGCCCTGCTCGCCCAGATCTGCGAGGGACTGGTCCAGCTGCACCGGGCGGGCTGGGTGCACGGGGACCTGAAACCGGCCAATGTGCTGCTGATGGCGGACGGTTCGGCGCGGCTGGCCGACTTCAACATGGCGGCCGAGCTGGAGGGCACCCACGCCTACACCCCGGCCTTCTCCACCCCCGACTACACCCCGCCCGAGCTGCTGTGGGCGGAGATCGGCGAACGCGGCCGGCGGATCCGCCCGTCCGCCGACGTCTGGGCCTTCGGCGTGCTCGCCCACCTGGTCCTCACCGGCTCCTTCCCGCTGCCCGGCGGCACCCCGACGGCCCGCCGCGACGCGGCCGCCGCCTACGCCCGCGGCGCCGACGAACTGCGTCTGTCGGCCGAACTCCCGGACGCCTGGCGGGAGATCGTCCGCGACTGCCTGGCCCGTACGCACGCCGCGCGCGTCACCACCGAGGCGCTGGCCCGCCGTGTCGAGGCGGCCGCCGGCACCGGCGGCCCGGGGCGCCCGCCCCGGCTCCCGCCGCTCCGCGGACGCCGGCCCGCGGTGATCGCCGGCACCGTGGCCGCCACCGTCGCCGTCGCCGCCCTCGGCTACGGCATCAGCACCTGGGCCGCGCACGGGAGCGACCGCACCCGCGAGGTCTCCCCGGCCGCGTACGGCGCCTCGGACCTGCGCACCGACAAGGGCGTCCCGGTCGTCTACCGCCGGCTCGTCGTGGACTCCGCCCGCGCCTGTTCCCGGCCCGAGGTCACCCCCGCGCTCGTCGCGGCGATGCTGAAGTCCGAGAGCGACTTCGACCCGAACCTCTCCGATCCCGGCAACCAGGAGTTCGGCATCGCCCGCTGGACCCCGGGCGTGCTGCGCTGGTGGATGCGGGACGACGGCATTCCCGCGTCGGCGACGCCCACGCCGCCGCTGACCCCCTCGGTGTCCATCCCGGCCATGGGCCGCTACCTGTGCTACATCGACGCCCATCTGAAGGACGGCCTGCCCGGCGACAAGCGGGTGCTGATCTCCGCCGCCTACCGGACGTCGTACACGAGGGTGAACGACGCGGGCGGAGTTCCCGCGAAGTACCGCGACTACTGCGCCCGCGTCGCCCACTACCTCAAGGAGTACACGCCCCCGGGCCGGAAGTGACCCTGAGACCTCCGAGGTACCGGCGGGCGGGCGCCGCTGGGACGGTGGAACCACTCCGCCACGGCGGAGTGACCACATCGCTCGTTCACATGGGGGAACACGTGAACATCGCAAAGCCTGCCGCGCTGCTCGTCGCGGCCACCGCCCTGCTCGCCGGCTCCACGGTCGCGGCCACCGCCGCCACCCCGGACGGCACCCGGGTCACCGGCATCCAGCGCACCGCCGACCAGGTGCTCGCCGGGCACCCGAAGCCCCTGGAGGTGTCGGCCGACCGGGTCCGGTACGACGGACTGACGCTGACCAGGGCCCCGCGGGGGAAGGCCGCCGCCAAGGACCTGGACTGCGCCTACGGCCATCTGTGCATGATCGTCAAGGGCACGAAGTTCGACTTCTACAAGTGCCAGACCTGGAACGTCACCAACTGGACCGGGGACGGCCCGTTCACCAACAACCAGACCCCGGGCACGGTCGCCCGGTTCTTCAACAAGGACGGCAGCGTCCGCTGGACCTCGACCGCCTACCAGGCCGGCACCGCGACCTGGGACCCGATCTGGTCCCTGCGCCCCTGCTGACCCGGTGAAACGGACGGCCTCCGGCTCCCTCGGGGGAGGGCCGGAGGCCGTCGTACGGGGCGGAGGGGGATCAGTGGAAGAAGTGGCGCGTGCCCGTGAAGTACATGGTCACGCCCGCCTTCTTGGCGGCCTCCACGACCTGCTCGTCACGGATCGAGCCGCCCGGCTGGACGATCGCCCGCACCCCGGCGCCGATGAGGATCTCCGGGCCGTCGGGGAAGGGGAAGAAGGCGTCGGAGGCCGCGTAGGCACCGCGGGCCCGCTCCTCGCCGGCTCGCTCGACCGCCAGCTTGCAGGAGTCGACGCGGTTGACCTGGCCCATGCCGACGCCGACGGAGGCGCCGTCCTTGGCCAGCAGGATCGCGTTGGACTTCACCGCGCGGCACGCCTTCCAGGCGAAGGCCAGTTCCTTCAGCTCGTCCTCGCCGAGCGCCTCGCCGCTGGCCAGCGTCCAGTTCGCGGGGTCGTCGCCGTCGGCCTGCAGCCGGTCGGTGACCTGGAGCAGCACACCGCCGTCGATCTGCTTGGCCTCGACCCGGTTGCAGGGCGCGTCCGGGGCCTTCAGCACCCGGATGTTCTTCTTCCTGGCGAGGGCCTCCAGGGCCCCCTCCTCGTAGTCCGGGGCGACGATGACCTCGGTGAAGATCTCCGCGACCTGCTCGGCCATCTCCCTGCTGACCGGCCGGTTCACGGCGATCACACCGCCGTACGCGGAGACCGGGTCGCAGGCGTGCGCCTTGCGGTGCGCCTCGGCGACGTCCGAACCGACCGCGATGCCGCAGGGGTTGGCGTGCTTGATGATCGCGACGCACGGCTCGTCGTGGTCGTACGCGGCACGGCGGGCGGCGTCCGTGTCCGTGTAGTTGTTGTACGACATCTCCTTGCCGTGCAGCTGCTCGGCCGCGGCGAGGCCACCGGTGCCGTCGACGTACAGCGCGGCGCCCTGGTGCGGGTTCTCGCCGTAACGGAGGGTGTTCTCGCGCTCGTAGGTGGCGCCGAGGAAGTCGGGGAAGCCCGACTCGTCGAGGGGCGCGTAGGAGGACGCGAACCAGGAGGCCACCGCCACGTCGTAGGCGGCCGTGTGCCGGAACGCCTCGGCGGCCAGCCGCTTGCGGGCGGCGAGGTCGAAGCCGCCGTCCTTGGCGGCGGCCAGCACGTCCGCGTAGCGCTCGGGGCTGGTGACCACGGCGACCGAGGGATGGTTCTTGGCGGCGGCGCGGACCATCGACGGGCCGCCGATGTCGATCTGCTCCACGCACTCGTCTTCCGAGGCGCCGGAGGCGACGGTCTCGCGGAACGGGTAGAGGTTCACGACGACCAGGTCGAACGGCTCCACGCCGAGCTCGGCGAGCTGCCCGCGGTGGCTGTCCAGGCGCAGGTCGGCGAGGATGCCAGCGTGCACCTTCGGGTGCAGGGTCTTCACCCGGCCGTCCAGGCACTCCGGGAAGCCGGTCAGCTCCTCGACCTTGGTGACGGGGACGCCGGCGGCGGCGATGCGGGAGGCCGTGGAGCCGGTGGACACCAGCTGGACACCGGCCTCGTGCAGCCCGCGGGCCAGCTCTTCCAGCCCGGTCTTGTCGTAGACGCTGACGAGCGCGCGGCGGATCGGCCGCTTGGTGCTCTCGGCGGTGGCGGTCACTGGATAACTACCTTTCGTCCCTCAATGCGATAGCCGTTGCGGGCGAGGCGCCCCACGACCTCGACGAGCAGCCTTCGCTCGACTTCCTTGATGCGCTCGTGCAGCGCGCTCTCGTCGTCCTCGTCCCGGACCTCGACCACGCCCTGCGCGATGATCGGCCCGGTGTCGACGCCGTCGTCGACGAAGTGGACGGTGCAGCCGGTGACCCTGGCGCCGTACGCGAGCGCGTCGCGGACGCCGTGGGCCCCGGGGAAACTGGGCAGCAGGGCCGGGTGCGTGTTGACGAACCGGCCGCCGTACCGCGCGAGGAACTCCTTCCCCACGATCTTCATGAACCCGGCGGAGACCACCAGGTCCGGCTCGTACCCGGCCACGGCCTCGGTGAGGGCGGCGTCCCACTCCTCCCGGGTCCCGTGGTCCTTGACCCGGCACACGAAGGTCGGCAGTCCGGCCCGTTCGGCGCGGGCGAGCCCCTCGATGCCGGCGCGGTCCGCCCCGACGGCGACGATCCGCGCGCCGTACGACTCGGCTCCGGTGCGCTCGATCTCGTCCAGGAGCGCCTGCAGATTGGTGCCGGATCCGGAGACCAGCACGACGAGGCGCTTGACCGCTGGGCCGGGGGTGGTGGCGGCCACGGTGGGGCCCTTTCTCGGGAAGCGATGTGTCCGGCCGCTTGCCCGGCCGGGCGGTTTGTACGGTCGCACGAATGCTTCGCCTCCCCGGATACGGGGAAGTCTACGAAGCGGCCGACCGTCAGCAACGATACCGGCACTCCAGAAGGCCCCCGCGGGACGGGGGCGTGGCCGGAAGGTAGCGTTCGCAGGGAATCAAGAAGGGGCAGCCTCGGGAACGCGGTCGTCGTGCGGTGCGTTCACGGGGTGGAAGCTCACGTGGGAAGCCATTCACCTAGGGGAAGACGCTCTTTTGATGCCCGATCGCAGCCTGCGACTGCTCACGTTCCCCCCGCGCCCGGCCCAGGGGGGCGAGCGTGGTGCCGTGCTGCTGCGGGAACGGCCGTCGTCACCGCCCGAGGCGCCCAAGGACGGCGGCCGGCAGACCGGCGCCGGTCAGGGTCATGACGGACGGGACAGCGGCGGGCGCGACGGTGGGCGGCAGGACGACAACCCGTTCGCGCCGCCGCCGGAGGGCACCCCGGACCGCCCGTGGCGGCCCCGCCACCCGGAGGGCTCCTCCGGGTCGGGTAAGGACTCCGGGGGCGGCCCCTCCTGGGGCGGCCAGTGGAGCGACCGCCAGCCCGGCCGCTCCCCGGGTCCCTTCGGCGAGCGTCCCGGCGGCGGACCCCAGGGCCCCGGCGGCCCCGGCCCGGGCGCGGGCATGCGCTGGGACCCCACGGACCCGGCCCAGCGCCGCGCGCGCTACGCCCTGCTCTCGGGCATGTGGGCCGTCTTCTTCGTGCTCTTCGGCTGGCCGTACGTGGCCCTGCTGCTCGGGGCGCTGGCCCTGTACTGGGGCGTCAGCGCGCTGCGCGCCAAGCCGCGCACCCCGGACCCGGACACCCCGGCGGTGGGCACCGGCCGGCCCCAGACCACGGCGGCGGTCGGCGGCCTGGTCACCGCGTCCCTCGCACTGGTCCTGGTCGCCTCGACCTTCACCGTCCAGTTCGTCTACCGCGACTACTACTCGTGCGTGAACGACGCCCTGACGCACGAGGCCAAGCAGTCCTGCCAGAGACTGCTGCCGCAGGAGCTGCGCGGGGTCCTGGGGACCGGGAACAGCTGACCCCGGGCTCCGGGCTTCGGACGGCCGTCGGTCTCGGCGGCCGGAGACGGTCAGTGGTTCCCCTCGGTGGGCTCTTCCGACGGCTCGGTGTGCTCCCACGCCGGTGATGCGTCCGGGATCGGCCAAGGCTCCGGGGGCGACGAGATCCCGGGGGCTGCGGGGAGCGGCGGAGCCGGGTCCGGTGTGACCTGCGGTGCCGGGGGCGCCTGCGGGACATGGGGCGGCGGGTCGTGCGGAACCGGTGCACCCCCGGGCGTCCCGGTCGCCGCCTCGCGCAGGGCCTCCCAGCGGGAGGTGCGGGCGAGGTCGTCGTGCCAGCCCGACGGGAACAGGTCGTCGGCTGCGGGCAGGACGTCGTACCGCTCGTCCTCGTCCTCCGCGAGGTCCGTGACGCCGGGGGCGGCCTCCGCCCGGACGGGCGGCCCGGTCTTGGCCCTGACGGAGTCCTTCGCCCCCGTCTCCTTCGCCCCCTGGACCTTCGTCTCGTCGGGCTTCGCCTTCGGCGCCCCCGTCTCCGCGCCCTGCGCCGGGATCGGCCCGCCGCGCGCCCGCAGCCGCCACAGCCGCCACGCGCGTACGGTCACCGCGACCGGCACGCCCAGCACGATCCAGGCCCCGGCCGCTGCCCCGGTCTGCCACCACACCGGTCCGAAGCGGGCCAGCGCGGCCACCCCCAGCGGGCCGCCCGCCAGCGCGCCGAGCAGGGCCAGGAACACCGCGCCGACCAGCGCGGTCAGCAGGACCACCCCGGCCGTCCGGCCCGCCGACCAGCGGGCCCGGCCCGGCTTCCCCGGTTCCGGCCGCGGCACCGCCGCCCGTGCCACGAACCAGCCCGCCGTCACCGCGGCCGCCACTGGGACCAGCCCTACCGCCCAGTTCAGCGGTGTCCCGGCGCCCGCGTCCGGCACCGCCGCCAGCAGCGGGAACGGTGGCAGCAGCGGGGCCGGGTCGGAGAGGAACGGGTGCACCGGATGCCCGGCGCCCAGGACGAAACCCGGGCCGAGGGCGTAGGAGGCGGCCCACACCGACGCGTTGGGGATCAGCGCGATCCCGAGCAGCAGTACGGCGAACCGGCCGCTCCAGCCCTCCGTCAGCTGCAGGAAGGACGCCCGCGCCGCATCGCCGTGCCACACCAGCGACGTCCCGACCAGCAGGCCCCCGCCCCCGACGAGCACGGCCGTCGCCGCACCGGCGGCCCGTACGGCCGCGCCCAGCCGGGCCCGCGCGTCCGTGCCGGACAACCGCCGCCGCACCGGCTGCGGCAGCACCGTCCACGCCCTGAGCAGCGGCTCGCGCGGACGGCCGTGCGCCGACCACACCCCGGCCCCCGCCGCCGCGGCGGCAACGACGGGCAGACACGCCGTCACCCAGCTCCATGCGGGGCGCAGTTCGCCGCCCGAGCAGTACAGCGCGACGGCGCCGCCGACGCCGAGGTAGCCGAGGACCACGCCCGTCCACGCGGTGCGCGGCTGCACCGGCGGCGGGCCCTCGGGGTCGCCCGACGCGTCCGTGGCGTCCCGCCCGGCCCGGTACAGCAGCCACGCCGGCACGGCGAGCAGCAGCAACGGGGTCACGCCCACCGGCAGGGTCGCGCCCGGGACCGTCCCGGTGCGGACCAGCTCCACCCCGTGCGCCAACAGCCACAGCGCGGCGGCGACATGCAGCGCCCCGCCCGGCCCGCTGTCGGGGTACGGGGAGCTGATCCACATCCCCAGGACGAGCACGGTGAGCGAGCCGAGCCCGAGCCCGGCCGCGATCGCGCCGTTCAGCAGGCTCGCGGCCAGCCCGGGCGAACGGTCCCGCAGCCGGTTGGACAGAGGCGTGAGCGACGGTCGGCGCGCGGTCATCTGGATCACGTCGCCATGCTCCCAACGACACGCGCTTTCCCGGCGTAACAGGCGAACCCCCGTAGTGTCGCTCAATATATGTTTATGTTCTTTTTCGTACGAAAGGGTGCACGGTGACGACGCAGAACCCTGCCACCTCGCTGCCACCACCGAAGGAACGCCGACGCCTGCGCCAGTCCCGCTCCATGACGCAGGCTCAGCTCGCCACGCGCCTCGGCGTCCACCGCGCGACGGTCCGCGGATGGGAGTCCGGCCGCCGGATGCCGACCGGACCCGAGGGCGAGGCGTACGCCCGGCTGCTCGCCTCGCTCGCCGAGCCGACGGCCGCTCAGCAGACGTCCGGACAGCAGGGGTCGGCGAGACCGGCGGTCGCCCCAGGGGCGTCGGCAGCGCAGCCCGGGCCCCTGACGCCCGCTCAGTCGTTCGACGAGCTCTACGCCTTCTGCGCGCCGGCCCTCGTACGCCAGGCCTGGCTGCTCACCGGGCGCCGGGAGCTGGCCCGGGAGGCCGTGGAGCAGGCCTTCCAGCTCGCCTGGCAGCGCTGGCCGGAGGTGGCCCGGGACCGGGACCCGGCCGGCTGGGTGCGGGCGGTGGCGTACGACTGCGCGCTCTCCCCCTGGCACCGCTTCCGCCCGCGGTACCGCAACCCGGAGCCGCCACCCGCCGACCCCGCCGACCGGGAGCTGCTGCAGGCCCTGCTGAGGCTCCCGACGTCGTACCGGCGCACGCTCGTCCTCTACGACGGCGTGGGCCTCGACCTGCCGGAGACGGCGGCGGAGACGGAGGCCAGCACCCCGGCGGCCGCCAGCCGGCTGACCCACGCCCGGGCGGCGGTGGCCGCGCGCGTCCCCGCGCTGGCCGACCCCGCCCTGCTGCACCGGCGGCTGACCGAACTCGCCTCCACGGAGCGGTGGCGTGCCACCGTGCCGACGGCGGTGCGGACCGGCTGCGAACGCCGGAACGTCTTCTGGACCCGGGCGGCCATCGCCTTCACCGTGACGATCATCGGCGCGACGACGCTCACGCTGCGGACCGCGCCGACGCGGTACGAGGCGCCGATCGCTCCGGCCCAGGCGGTACGGGGCGTTCCGCGGCCCGCCCCCCTCGGCCCGCTGTCCCAGGGAGAGCTGGCCCTGCGGTCGAAGCTGCGGGGAGAGACGGCGAGCGGGAGGGAGCGTCTGGTGCCGGACCTCCGGTGACGGCCGGGGATGCGCCGTCGGACCGCGCGCCGTCCCGGGCGCGGGCCCGTGGTGACCGGTCGCGCGGTTCACCGCGCCCCTTCGGGGCGCTACGGGCGCAGACGCCGGCAGGCCCGCCCCGGGCTGCGGGACGGGCCTGCCGGCGTGCTGTCAGGAGACTCAGGCGCTCAGGATCTCGCGCGCGAGCTTGGCCGTCTCGGTCGGGGTCTTGCCGACCTTGACGCCCGCGGCCTCGAGGGCCTCCTTCTTCGCCTGGGCGGTGCCGGAGGAGCCGGAGACGATGGCGCCGGCGTGGCCCATGGTCTTGCCCTCGGGCGCGGTGAAGCCCGCGACGTAACCGACGACCGGCTTGGTCACGTTCTCCTTGATGAACGCGGCCGCGCGCTCCTCGGCGTCGCCGCCGATCTCACCGATCATCACGATGAGCTCGGTCTCCGGGTCGTCCTGGAACGCGGCCAGGGCGTCGATGTGGGTGGTGCCGATGATCGGGTCGCCACCGATGCCGACGGCCGTCGAGAAGCCGATGTCACGCAGCTCGTACATCATCTGGTAGGTCAGCGTGCCGGACTTCGACACCAGGCCGATGCGGCCCGGCTTGGTGATGTCGCCCGGGATGATGCCGACGTTCGACTGGCCCGGGGTGATGATGCCGGGGCAGTTCGGGCCGATGATGCGGGTCTTGTTGCCCTTCTTGCCGGCGTACGCCCAGAAGGACGCCGTGTCGTGCACGGCGATGCCCTCGGTGATGACGACGGCCAGCGCGATCTCGGCGTCGATGGCCTCGACGACCGCGTCCTTGGTGAACTTCTCCGGCACGAAGATGACGGAGACGTTGGCGCCGGTCTTCTCGATGGCCTCCTTGACGGTGCCGAAGACGGGTACCTCGGTGCCGTCGAAGTCCACGGTCTGACCCGCCTTGCGCGGGTTCACGCCGCCCACGACGTTCGTGCCGTCACCGAGCATGAGCTTCGTGTGCTTCATGCCGGTGGCGCCGGTCATGCCCTGGACGATGACCTTGCTGTCCTTGTTGAGCCAGATAGCCATGGTGTGTTGGTGTCCTCGTCCTGAGTGCTTACTTGGCGGCGTGGGCCAGCTCAGCGGCCTTGTCGGCCGCGCCGTCCATGGTGTCGACGCGCTGCACCAGCGGGTGGTTGGCGTCGGTGAGGATCTTCCGGCCCAGTTCGGCGTTGTTGCCGTCGAGGCGGACGACGAGCGGCTTCTCGACCTTCTCGCCGCGGTCCTCCAGGAGCTTCAGGGCCTGCACGATGCCGTTCGCGACCTCGTCGCAGGCGGTGATGCCACCGAAGACGTTCACGAAGACGGACTTGACGTCCGGGTCGCCCAGGATGATCTCCAGGCCGTTCGCCATGACCTGGGCCGAGGCGCCACCGCCGATGTCCAGGAAGTTGGCGGGCTTGACGCCGCCGTGCTGCTCACCGGCGTACGCGACGACGTCCAGGGTGCTCATGACGAGACCGGCGCCGTTGCCGATGATGCCGACCTCGCCGTCGAGCTTGACGTAGTTGAGGTTCTTCTCCTTGGCGGCGGCCTCCAGCGGGTTGGCCGCGTCCTTGTCGTGGAGCGCCTCGTACTCGGGGTGGCGGAACTCGGCGTTCTCGTCGAGCGACACCTTGCCGTCGAGGGCGATGACGTCACCGGAGGCGACCTTCGCGAGCGGGTTGACCTCGACGAGGAGGGCGTCCGACTTGATGAAGGTGTCCCACAGCTTCACCAGGACGTTCGCGACCTTGTCCGCGACCTCGGCCGGGAACTTGGCGGCCGCGACGATCTCGCGGGCCTTGGCCTCGTCCACACCGTCGATCGGGTCGATCGGCGTCTTGGCGACGGCCTCCGGACGGGTGGCCGCCACCTCCTCGATCTCCATGCCGCCCTCGACGGAGGCGATGGAGAGGAAGGTGCGGTTGGCACGGTCGAGGAGGAAGGAGACGTAGTACTCCTCGACGATCTCCGGAGCGGTCTCGGCGATCATGACCTTGTGGACCGTGTGGCCCTTGATGTCCATGCCGAGAATGTCCGTCGCCCGGGCGACGGCCTCGTCCGCGGAGGCGGCCAGCTTCACGCCACCGGCCTTGCCACGACCACCGACCTTCACCTGCGCCTTGACGACGGACTTGCCGCCCAGCCGCTCGGTGATCTCGCGCGCCGCCTCAGGCGTATCGATGACTTCACCGGCCAGCACCGGTACATCGTGCTTGGCGAAGAGGTCCCTCGCCTGGTACTCGAACAGGTCCACGCGCTTCCGTCCCTATCAGTGATCTCGCGGTTCGTTGGATGCGTGGGCGTGCCGCGAAGGGCAACGTGACGTCCGCTTGTCACTAGGGGGGCGCACACGGTGTCCGAGCGCGCGGCATGTCCGTCTCGCAGGTTATCGCCGCTTGCGGGGGCTCCCTAAATCGAGGGTCACACGTGAGCGGTGATACCTGTCACATGATGCCGGTTTTCCTGGCACGGCGTGCCGATGCGTGAGGCGTCCACGGGTGATGTGCGAGGCCTCACCGGGCTGGGGTTGACCCGGTGAGGCCCCGGGCGGTCCCGGGCGAGCCGGGACCGGGGCGGTTGATCCCCACCCCAATGGGGACCACCCGCCCCGACCGCGGGAGTCCGCCCGGACGGTCCGATGGCATTCGGCCGTCCGGGTGCGGTCACGCCGCGGAGCGGCAGGGGGGTGCTCAGCCCTGGTGGCCCAGGTCCTGATACCCCTGGTAACCGATGCCCTGTACGGCACCCAGCACGCCGTACGGGTCCTGCAGGTGCGCGGGTACGGCCGTCCGGGCAACTCCCTCGACGCCGTCGGCCGCGTGCCCGGCCAGCGCACCGCCGGCGCCCCGCACGGTGCCGTCGAGGCCGTACGCGAAGCCGGTGGCCTGCCCGGTGACGGGCGCGGCCTGCCCGGCCACCCCGCCCGCGAACGGCACCGCCTCGCCCGCCACGCCGTGCGCCAGGCCGACCGTGCTCCCGCCGATCCCGTCGGCCATCGGCCACACGGTCCCGTCGAGGGTGGCGACCGCCTGGTGCACGGCGCCGGTGACGGTGCCGGTGACCGGCTGGGCCGCTTCGGTGATCCCGGCCGCGAAGGGCGGCACCTGGCCGCCGACGCCCTCGGCGAAGGCCCCGGCCTGCCCCGTCACCCCGTGCGCGAGCGGCGGTACGGCGCCGACGGCACCGCCGGCGAAGGCCTGGGCGTCACCGTGGACGCCGTACGCGAGCGCCCCCGCGCCCGAGACGGCCTGCCCGGCGACCGGCGCGACCTGGCCCACCGCGGCGGAGGCGGCCGGCGGCAGCACGGCGTCGGCGGTGTCCCGCGTGACCTGACCGGCCAGGCCCGTGGCGTACGCGGGGACACCGCCGGCCAGTGCCCACGTGTCGCCGACGGCACCGCCGGCCACGCCGTACGCGTCCGCGCGCGCCTCCATGGCCGCGCCGTACGCCCCCGCCTGCGCGCCCGCGGCCGTCCCGTGCACACCGTCCTGCGCGCGCAGCGCGGTCCCGGCCGCGGCGGTGCCCGCGCCCGCCGCCACACCCCGGGCACCGGCGGCCGTGTCCATGGCCACGCCGTACACCCCGGAGCCGGCGCCCGCCGCGGTTCCGTACGCCCCGGCCGCGGCGTCCAGGGCCGTGCCCCGCACCCCGGAGACCGTGTTCGCGGCTGCTCCGCCCACGCCGGCCACAACAGGGTGAGCCAGGACGGGCGTTCGCCCTCCGCGGCCAGCGGGGCGACGATGC
>NZ_JBSGDB010000147.1:0-19025 GCF_053602155.1 Streptomyces sp. NPDC004561 | reverse complement strand
GCGCCGGGGCCGACGGGGGGCTGGGGCGCACCGGGGGGCATGCCCGGGGCGTGCGGCGGCTGCGGCGCGCCGGGGGCGGGAGGCATACCCGGGGCGCCCGGGGCCCCGGGGGCGCCGGGCGGATTCGGCATACCCGGAGCCTGCGGGGGCTGCATCTGGCTGGGATCGGCCAGCATCGTGGCCGCGTGGTGCACGTCACCCGGAGGCGCGGGCGGGCTGGGCGGGCTGGGAACGCCCGGCGGCTGGGCGCCGTCCGCGCCCCCGGGACCGGCCGGAGCACCCGGCATACCCGGAGCGCCCGGTCCCTCGGGCCCGAGCGCCGACACGAGCTGCGTCGGCACATACGCTCCCGCGGGCGCACCCGGCGCGGGCGGCGTCGGCGCACCACCCGGACGCGCGCCCGGCGCACCAGGGGCACCCGGCGGCGGAGGCGGCGCTCCCACGCCAGCGCGCCCCTTCCTCGGCGGCGGCGCCGCCTTGCTCGTGGCGGCGTCCGCGATGTCCCCGGCGTTCGGCGCGAGCCGCCGCCCGGGAGCCCCCTGCGGCGCGTTCGTGGCGTCGCCCGGTCCCTGCGGATAGCCGTACCCCGGACCACCCGGCACGGCACCGGGCCCCTGCGGGACGCCGTACGCCGAGGCACCGGGCGCCGGCGGCGGAGCACTGCCCGGCGGAACACCCGGCACACCAGGCGCAGGAGGAGGCGTCCCCGGACCACCCGGACCCTGCGGATACCCGTACGTCGAACCACCCGGACCCGGCGGCGGAGTACCGCCCGGCGGAACACCCGGCACACCAGGACCCTGCGCATGGCCGTACGCCGAAGCCCCGGGGGGCGGCGGCGGAGTGCTGCCCGGCGCGGCCGGAGTTCCGGGCGCTGCCAGGTGGGGCGCGCCCGGCGGGAGCGTGCCGGGGGCCGCCGGTGCCTGCGGATGGCCGTAAGGCTGAGCACCGGGCGGCGGCGGGGGCGCGCTGCCCTGCGGAGCACCCGGCACACCCGGCGCGCCAGGACCGGCGTACCCCTCGGACATACCCGGCGCGTCGAGCGCCGGCGTGACCGCCGTGGGCGGAAGCTGACTGCCCCCCGCCATCAACGCCGTCTTCGCGTCCGGCGCCGCCACCGGCGGCCGCGGCACATCCGCGCCGGAGTCACCGAGCGGCGGCGCGAACACCGTCGCCGGCAACGGCACGGAACGGTCGTCCTCACCGGAACCCGCGTTCGTGTCCGTACCCGCCCAGGGCGTGGAGCCGGGAGGCACGTCCACCGGAGCGGCCGCCCCGGGCCCACCCCCGGACGCCCCCGCCGGCACCCCGGCCTGCGTCTGCGCAAGACCGGGCCCGGAGGACGCCACACCCCCGGCGGCGGCAGCGGCCGCGTCGCCCGAAGCCGGACCCGCCTGCCCCTCCGGCCGCCGCTCCCCGATCCCCAGCTTGTCCGCCGCCTCCTGCAACCACTCCGGAGGAGACAGCAGGAACGACGTCTGGTTCAGATCCATACGGGCGGCAGGCGCCGGAACCGCGTCCTCGGGCTCCGCCGCACGGCCGTACTCCTCCTCGTACCGGCGGATCACCTCACCCACCGGCAGCGCGGGCCACAGCGTCGCCTCCCCGCTGTCCCGGGCGATGACCAGCCGCTGCCCGCCCGCATCCGACCGCGGCCCCTCCGCCCGGTCCTCGCCCCACACCACGAACCCCAGCTCGAACTCCCGCACCCGCACCTCACGATGCTGGTACGCGGGCACGTCACCGTTGATCCACTCCTCGGCGCGCTCCTGCGCCTGCGCGTAGGTCACCATCGCTCGCAGCTCACTCCCCCACCGGGCCGGAAGACGCCGAGCCGGAAGACACCGGGACGACACGGGCGAAACCGCCGTCCACCATCAGATTCGCCACCGTCTCCAACTCCGGCGGACTACCGGCCAGCCGGGACAGAAAAGCGTCGAAGTCCTCACCGCACGGCAGCAGCAGACGCTCCACCCGCTCCGCCGGCGGCCACGACGGATCCGCATCCCGCACATCGTCGTACGCGCAGAACCACACGGAACCCAGCCGCTCGCCCTTCACCTTCACCGCGAGCAACCCGCCCTGCACGAAGGCGACACAGAGGTAATCCTTCGTCAGATGGTCGCGCAGGCACTTGTTCACGTACACCAGGTCATTGACCGCCGCCTCGTCCCGCACCGTGAAGAACGGCTGGTCCAGCAGCAGCCCCAGCTCGGCGACCAGCGCCGTGCCCACCGAGGCACAACCGCCCGCCGCCTTCAGGAACGAGCGATACGCACCCGGCAGCCGGTACCCGAGATCCTCTTCAACACCCTGCACCTGGGCCTCGGTCACCGCCACACCCGACTTCGGCAGCCCGAAGTGCGCGGGCCGCGTCTCCTGCAACGGCCGCGTACCGCGCTTCGCATGGTCCACCGGCGCCGTCGCCACCCCACCGTGGTGCCGCAACAACGCCTTCACCTCGACCGGAACCAGCTCCAGCCGCCGCGAACCCGCCACGTGATGCCACGTCCAGCCGTGCGGCGTCGCCACATCCGGCACCGTGTCCCACAACTCGTGCCCCGCCGCAGCCAACGCCGCGTTCGCCGACACGTAGTCCG
This sequence comes from Streptomyces sp. NPDC004561, assembly GCF_053602155.1. Classification (NCBI taxonomy): domain Bacteria; kingdom Bacillati; phylum Actinomycetota; class Actinomycetes; order Kitasatosporales; family Streptomycetaceae; genus Streptomyces; species Streptomyces sp. NPDC004561. The sequence continues at coordinate 16,425 of NZ_JBSGDB010000147.1, read as the reverse complement.
TCAGCCGCAACTCGTCGACGCCGAAGCCCTCCGGCGGCTCGGCGATCTCCACCGCCACACGCGCGTACGGCGAGAAGTCCGGGTAACCACGGTCATCGATCCGTACCCCTCTCGGGTGACGTGCCGCCCGAACCGGATCCGGGAAGTGCACGACCTGCCCGGAATAGGCCGCGTTCGGCGGCGCGGCTTGCTGCCCGAGCCGACCTGTCGTCATGGCGGTTGCCCCCTGCGGCGTCATCTCTGGCCTGAACGGCGGTGTCGATCGCGGATGCCGACAGCCTATGCGGTACCCGAACCCCGGTCACCGGCCCACCACATCCCGACGGCCACCCACCACTCGCCCCGCACCGCCCCCACCCCCACCTCCGTGACCAGCCGTCACCCCACCGTGACGACCCGACCCCGCACGGGCGTGTCGCACCGCCCCAGCTTCCGCACCGGCCATGGCATTTGGCACCCTGTGTCCTTCGGGGGGATGCCCGTGGAGGGGAGAACGATCATGAACGCCTTGCGAACCGGAGGTACCGACGTGCGGGCCGGCGACCCTCGCGTCGACTGGAGCGGCACCGACGCACCCCCCGCCCCCACCCTCCGCCAGCGCCGCGACGGCATCCTGCCCACCGTCGCCGCCGCCCTCTCCGTCCACGGCACCACCCTCACCGGCACCGCCGCCCGCGGCGAGGAACCCCCGTCCCTGCACCCCCTCGTCCAGGACTTCCTCGACTCCCTCACCAGCGCCCAGCGCGACCGCTTCACCGGCCGCTGCGCCGAGACCATCCTCATCTCCCGGCACATCGCCGCCGCCGACGCCACCCGCAGCAGACGCGCCGCCCGCAAGCCCATGACCAACGGCGAGGCCCGCAAAGCCCTCAAGCACGCCAAGCTCACCGCCCGCCGCATACGCGAGGACGGCGACCCCCTCCACGGCAGCTTCGCCACCCCCTGCCGCGCCTGCACCGCCCTCACCGCCCACTTCGGCGTCCGCATCGTCGACCCCACGGCAACCGACGGCTGAAAGCCACCGTCAACCCCAGTACCACCCCGCGAGTACGACGATCGAAGGGCAGATGCACCCCGACCGCACCTCCACCACGCGCTTCCCCGTACCCGTCGACGCCGCACTGCGCGCCGCCGGCTGGCAACCCGGACGCTGGGACATAAAGCAGGCCGAGATCTGGGCCGACACCCTGCGCGAGCACACCTCGCCCGCCGGACACCGGCACACCGTCTTCCCGGCCGCCGTCGAGGCCTGGGCGGAATTCGGCGGCCTCCGCGTCACCCCCAACGGACCCGGCCGCCAGATCGCCCCCGCCACCCTCCACCTCGACCCCCTGCACGGTCTCCACCTCGCCCGCACCCTCGGCGACCTCGGCCGCGCCCTCGGCACCGAACTCTGCCCCCTCGGCGCGGAGACCGACACCGCCGCCGCCCTCGCCATCGACAGCGAAGGCCGCGTCTACACCCTCGACCACACCGGCGACTGGTACGCGGGCCCCGACATCGACCACGCCCTGTCCACCCTCATCACCGGCATCGAACCGGTACGCCTGACCGCCGGCTGACCCCGCGCACACCTCACCGCCGACTGAACCCCGGCGCACCCCCCACCACCCGCCAGAACCCGGCACACCCCACCACCGGCCGATCCCCGACACGCCCCACCACCGGCCAAGACAGCCGCTCACACCACCGACCGGGACACGCCGCGCCCCACCACCGGCCAAGACAGCCGCTCACACCACCGACCGGGACACGCCGCGCCCCACCACCGGCCAGAACCCGGCACACCCCACCACCGGACCGAGGCCCATCTCGCGCCCCAGCCAGGACAGCGGCTCACACCGCCGGAATCACCGCCGACACCCGGAAACCCCCCGCATCCGTCGGCCCCGACACGAACACCCCGCCCAGCGCGGCGACCCGCTCCCGCATCCCCACCAGACCGTTGCCACCCGACGGCAGCCCCGCCGCCGACGCCGACGCCAACTCCGGAGGCGGCTCGTTCTCCACCTGCATCGCGATCTCCGACACCCGGTGCGCGAGCCGCACATGCGTCTTCGCACCCGCCGCATGCTTGTGGACGTTCGTCAGCGCCTCCTGCACCACCCGGTACGCCGTCTGCTCCACCTCCGCCGCATACGCCCGCACCTCCCCCTCCACCGACAGATCCACCACCATCCCCGCCGCCGCCGACTGCCCGATCAACTCGTCCAGCGCCGACAGATGCGGCCCCTCCACCACGCCCTCCGCCTCGGCCATCCGGGAAGCCGCCGCAGCGGCCGCCTGCCCCACCGACACCAACGGCAACGCGGCGGCACGCCGGCCCGCACCCTCCCCCGCCCGCAGCACCCCGAGCATCTCCCGCAACTCCGTCAGCGCCTGCCGGCCCATGTCCCCCACCAGAGCCGCGTTCCGCACCGCCTTCTCAGGATCCTTCCGCGCCACCGCCTGCAGCGCGGCCGCATGCACCACCATCAGACTCACCCGATGCGCGACCACGTCGTGCATCTCCCGCGCGATCCGCGTCCGCTCCTCGTTGCGCGCCCACTCGGCCCGCTCCTCCGCCCGCTCCGCGAGCAGCTGAAGCTCCCGCTCCAGACTGTCCGCCCGCTCCCGCAGGCTCTCCATCAACCGCCGCCGCGCCCCCACGTACAACCCCAGCAGCACCGGCGGAGCCGTCAGCCCCAACGCCGTCGCCACCGCGGCGAACGGCACGAACCAGTCGCCGAGCGTCAGATCACCCCGCGCCATGTCCTGCCGGACCCGCACGAACGTCACGACCGCCGTACCCAGCAGCGACATCCCGGCCAGCGCCCCGATGACCCGCCGCGGCAGCTCGCACGCCGCCAGCGTGTACAGGCCGACGATCCCCATCAGGAAACCCATCTGGGCCGGCGTGATCGCGATCCCCACCAGCACCACGGCGATCGGCCACTTCCGCCGCACCAGGAGCACCGAGCCGGCGATCAGCCCGAACACGATCCCCACCGACAGCGGGATCCCCGCGTCCCGGGCGAAACCGATCCCCTCGGCGCCGCACTCCACGGCGGACACCAGCGCGAGACTCGCGTCGAGCGCCGCGCTGCGCCACCTCGCCCACCACCAGGGGCCGGTCAGCGCCCTGGCATGGTCTTCCCCCGTCGTGGTCATGCGTCCAGCCTACGGGCGACGGGTGGGGCTTTTCCGGTGACTTTCGCCTACCTCCACACACCACACCCCGTAACCGAACGACCTCGAAACCCACCGGTATCCCTCGAACTGCCGAACCCTTCACGTTCGACCGCGGAACCCCACATTCCGCCCGGACGGTATGCGTATGACACATGCACTCGGCAAATACGCCGACTTCGAGCGCTTACGCGAGCAGGCGATCGCCCTCCGGCGGGCGGGCCTGAGCCGACGGCAGATCCGTGACCGTCTGCACGTCGACAACGACGACCTCCTCAACCGCCTCCTGGAGGGCGAGCCGCCACCTGAGTGGACGAGGCGCCCGAACGCCAAGGACGACCTGCGGGAGAGGGCGAGGGAGCTGCGGCTCCAGGGCTGGACGTACGACCGGATTCAAATCGAGCTGGGCTGCTCGAAGAGTTCGATCTCGTTGTGGGTGCGGGATCTGCCGAGGCCGGAGCGGCGCGACCCCACCGAGCAGGCGAAGCTGGCGGCCCGGAAGCGCTGGGAGCACGAGCTCGCGGCCAGGGACGAGAAGCGCCGGAAGACCAAGGCCGCCGCCACCGACGAGATCGGCGCGATGACCGCCCGCGAGCTGTTCATGACCGGCGTCGCCCTCTACTGGGCCGAGGGAACCAAGGACAAGCCGTATGCCCGCCGGGAGTACGTCCAGTTCGTCAACAGCGACCCGGACGTGATCCGGATCTACCTCGCCTGGTTGGACATGCTCGGCGTAGAACGAACGCGCCTCCGATGCCGCGTCATGATCCACGCCACGGTCGACATCGAGGGCGCCGAACGCCACTGGGCCGACCTCGTGGGCATTGACGCCTCCGCGTTGCAGCGAACGACCATCAAGAAGCACAACCCGAAGACCGTCCGCAAAAACGTGGGTGAAAACTATCGGGGGTGCCTCGTGATCGGCGTCCTGGAGGGAGCGGAGCTGTACCGTCGCATCGAAGGCTGGTGGTACGGCATAGTAGGGGCTGTCGCCGCAGCCGATCTTCCGAATCGGACATAGCGGCAATCCCGGGTCGTCTAAGGGCAAGACGTCAGATTTTGGTTCTGATCATGGGGGTTCGAGTCCTCCCCCGGGAGCACATGCCCAGTTCGGGTTCTGACCGGTAAATCCACCGTCAGGGCCCGCACTCATACCCCCCAAACCTCCCCCCGGTATCCTGCGGCTGTCCCACCCATTCAGAGCCGAAGGGCAACCCCGTGAGTGCCATCCGCCCGGCAGCCGTCGTCGTTCTCGCAGCGGGTGAGGGCACCCGTATGAAGTCGGCCACACCCAAGGTGCTGCATCAGATCTGCGGCCGTTCCCTCGTGGGCCATGTGCTGGCCGCCTCCCGCGAGTTGAAGCCCGAGAACCTGGTCGTCGTGGTCGGCCACGCCCGCGAGCAGGTCACCGCGCACCTGACCGAGATCGACCCGGCGGTGCGGACCGCGGTGCAGGCGGAGCAGAACGGCACCGGGCACGCCGTGCGGATGGGCCTCGAGGAGCTGGGCGGGGCCGTCGAGGGGACCGTCGTGGTCGTGTGCGGGGACACTCCCCTGCTCACCGCCGACACCCTGCGGCAGCTCGCCGGGACGCATCACACGGACGGCAACGCCGTGACCGTGCTGACCGCTGAGGTGCCGGACGCGACCGGTTACGGCCGGATCGTGCGGGACGAGGAGACGGGTGCCGTGACGGCGATCGTCGAGCACAAGGACGCGAGCGACGACCAGCGGGCGATCCGGGAGATCAACAGCGGGGTGTTCGCGTTCGACGGGCGGCTGCTCGCGGACGCGCTGACGAAGGTGCGGAAGAACAACAGCCAGGGCGAGGAGTACCTCACCGACGTGCTGGGGATCCTGCGCGAGGCCGGGCACCGGGTCGGGGCGTCGGTGGCCGCCGACCACCGGGAGATCGCCGGGATCAACAACCGCGTGCAGCTGGCGGAGGCGCGCCGGATCCTGAACGACCGGCTGCTGACCCGGGCCATGCTGGACGGGGTCACGGTCGTGGACCCGGCGACGACCTGGGTTGATGTGACGGTGACGTTCGAGCGGGACGCGGTCGTGCATCCGGGTACGCAGCTCACCGGTTCGACGCAGCTGGGCGAGGGCGCCGAGGTGGGGCCGAACAGCCGGCTGCACGACACGAAGGTGGGCGCCGGGGCGCGGGTGGACAACACCGTGTCGGACGGGGCGCGGATCGGTCCGCAGGCGTCGGTGGGGCCGTACGCGTATCTGCGGCCGGGTACGCGGCTCGGGGTGAAGTCGAAGATCGGTACGTATGTCGAGACGAAGAACTCGTCGATCGGTGAGGGGACGAAGGTTCCGCATCTGTCGTACGTGGGTGACGCGACGATCGGTGATTTCTCGAACATCGGTGCGGCGAGTGTGTTCGTGAACTACGACGGTGAGAACAAGCACCACACGACGGTCGGGTCGCACTGCAAGACGGGTTCGGACAACATGTTTGTGGCGCCTGTCACGGTCGGGGACGGTGCGTACACCGCTGCCGGGTCTGTGATCACGAAGGATGTGCCGCCGGGTTCGCTGGCCGTGGCCCGCGGTCAGCAGCGGAATATCGAGGGCTGGGTGGCGCGGAAGCGGCCGGGGAGTGCGGCGGCGAAGGCCGCCGAGGCGGTGTCCCGGCAGGGCGAGAGCGAGGGCTGAGGGGAAACGGGTGCGCCAAACACGGCGTACCGTGATAAGTGCACATCCGCACGCGTGCACCCGCATCCCTACCAGCTGATACGGCCTCTCATGCCCAGCCGAGAGGTCGCCGAGCAGCCGGCTGGCTGAGACAACCTCTGAGGAGACAGTGCTGTGACCGGGATCAAGACGACCGGCGAGAAGAAGTTGATGTTCTTCTCCGGCCGCGCCCACCCCGAGCTTGCCGAGGAGGTCGCCCAGCAGCTGGGTGTCGGGGTCGTCCCGACGAAGGCCTTCGACTTCGCGAACGGTGAGATCTATGTCCGTTACCAGGAGTCGGCTCGTGGTGCGGACTGCTTCCTGATCCAGAGCCACACGGCTCCGATCAACAAGTGGATCATGGAGCAGCTGATCATGATCGACGCGCTGAAGCGTGCGTCGGCCCGCTCCATCACGGTGATTGTGCCGTTCTACGGTTACGCGCGGCAGGACAAGAAGCACCGGGGTCGTGAACCGATTTCGGCGCGTCTGATCGCGGATCTGATGAAGACGGCGGGTGCTGACCGGATTCTGACGATGGATCTTCACACGGATCAGATCCAGGGCTTCTTCGACGGTCCGGTGGACCACCTGTTCGCGCTGCCGCTGCTGGCGGACTACGTGGGCCAGAAGGTGGACCGGGACAAGCTGACGGTGGTGTCGCCGGACGCGGGCCGGGTGCGGGTGGCGGACCGTTGGTGCGACCGGCTCGGTGCGCCGCTGGCGATCGTGCACAAGCGGCGTGACAAGGACGTGGCGAACCAGGTGACCGTCCACGAGGTCGTGGGTGAGGTCAAGGGCCGCGTGTGTGTGCTCGTGGACGACATGATCGACACGGGTGGCACGATCTGTGCGGCGGCGGACGCGTTGTTCGCGCACGGCGCGGAGGACGTGATCGTGACGGCGACGCACGGTGTGCTGTCGGGTCCGGCCGCGGACCGGCTGAAGAACTCGCGGGTGAGTGAGTTCGTGTTCACGAACACGCTGCCGACGCCGGCGGAGCTGGGCCGGGATCTGGACAAGATCACGGTGCTGTCGATCGCTCCGACGATCGCGAGTGCGGTGCGTGAGGTGTTCGAGGACGGGTCGGTGACCAGTCTCTTCGACGAGCAGTGAGGTTTTTGCAACCCCGCCGCGCGAGATAGCCGAAGATCCTTTTGAGTACGGCCTCCCGATCCGAGTAGACTGCTCCAGTTGCTCGGCGAGGGAGGCCGTACTCGTGTGTACGGCGGTCCGTTATCGACGCGCTCTTCGTAGCAGGCCGTTCGTGGCCGGGTGACCCCGTCCGTTCGCTTTCCTACGAGGAGTGATCCATATGTCCGAGGTGAAGCTCACCGCCGCGACCCGCAGCGAGTTCGGCAAGGGTGCCGCCCGTCGCATCCGCCGCGAGAACAAGGTCCCGGGTGTCCTGTACGGCCACGGTTCCGACCCGCTGCACCTGACCCTGCCGGGCCACGAGCTGCTGATGGCGCTGCGTACGCCGAACGTCCTGATCTCCCTGGACATCGACGGCAAGTCCAACGAGCTGGCGATCCCGAAGTCCGTGCAGCGTGACCCGATCAAGGGCTTCCTGGAGCACGTCGACCTGCTGCTGGTCAAGCGCGGCGAGAAGGTCACGGTCGAGATCCCGGTGCACGCCGAGGGCGAGCTGGCCCCGGGCGGCAACCTGCTGGAGCACGTGCTGAACGCGCTGCCGGTCGAGGCCGAGGCCACGCACATCCCCGAGGGCGTCACGGTCTCCGTCGAGGGCCTGGAGGCCGGCGCCTCCATCCTCGCCAAGGACATCAAGCTCCCCAGCGGCGTGACCCTGGCCGTCGAGGAGGACGCCGTCGTCCTTCAGGTCCTGGCCGCGCAGGTCGAGGAGACCGAGGGCGAAGAGGCCGCCGAGGGCGAAGAGGTCGCCGAGGTCTGATCCTCGCCGTCGTCATCATCTGTTCAGCCGCTGTCTCCCTCGCGGGAGGCGGCGGCTGGCGCGTATCAAGGAGACATGGACGTGACCACCCCCGCCAGTGGCCCCTGGCTGATCGTCGGGCTCGGCAATCCCGGGCCGGAGTACGCCATGAACCGGCACAACGTCGGTTTCATGGTGGTGGACCTGCTCGCGGAGCGGATCGGGGGGAAGTTCAAGCGGGCGGGCAAGGCGCAGGCGCAGGTGCTGGAGGGCCGGATCGGCCCGGTGGGGCCGGCCAACCGCCGGGTGATCCTGGCCAAGCCGATGTCGTACATGAACCTGTCCGGCGGTCCGGTGAACGCGCTCAGGGACTTCTACAAGGTGCCGGTGGCGAACATCGTCGCGGTCCATGACGAGCTGGACATCGACTACGGCACGCTGCGGCTGAAGCTGGGCGGCGGGGACAACGGGCACAACGGCCTGAAGTCGATGACGAAGGCGATGGGCGCGGACTACCACCGGGTGCGGTTCGGGATCGGGCGGCCGCCGGGGCGGATGCAGGTCGCGGACTTCGTGCTGAAGGACTTCTCGTCGGCGGAGCGCAAGGAGCTGGACTACTTCGTGGACCGGGGTGCGGACGCGGTGGAGTGTCTGGTGACCGAGGGGCTGGAGCGGGCGCAGAGCGCGTACAACTCGTGAGCGTGCGGGGGCGTCGCACAACTCCTGACTTGTCCGTCCTTGGGGACCGGGCGAGTTGACCGGTCGTGGGGGAATGGCCAATGATCCCGGCCATGCCTGCCTCCGCCAGCACTGCTCGCCAGGCGTCCGTGTCCGCGTTGCGGTTCGGGCGGGTCTCGGCGACGGGTGCGATCGCCCTGCTGATCCTTTTCGCGGGGGTGTGGGGTTCCTGGGGGACCGCGCAGCACGTGATGCTGACCAAGGGGCGGGAGCGGGGCACGGTCAGGGTGACGGCCTGTGCCGGGAACATGTGCAGCGGGCCGTTCACGCCGGCGTCGGCGGGGTCGCGGGCCCGCGACCGTGTGGAGATCGAGAAGTCGGTCGCGGTGCGGCGGGGGCAGACGTACGACGTCGTGCTGAAGCCGGGTACCGGGGACGCGGTGCGGTCCGGGCCGGCGGGGGTCCTGTACGCCTGGGTGCCGTTGGGCGGGGCGTTGCTGCTGGCGTCGGTGGTGGTCGCGGGCGGGATGCGGCTGGCGCGGGCGGCGTGGGTGCTGGGGCTCGCGGGTGTGGGTCTGCTGACGGCGGCGTTCCTGGTCGTGCAGTGAGCTGATGCGGACATGGGGGTGCCCCCGGGGTCGTACGACCTCGGGGGCACCGTTGTGTCGGGGCGGGGGTCAGCCGGTGTTGCGCAGTCCGGCTGCCACGCCGTTGACGGTGAGGAGCAGGGCGCGGGAGAGCAGCGGGTCGGGGGTGGCGCCGGCGGCGGCCTCGTCGCGCTGGCGCTTGAGCAGGGTGACCTGGAGGTAGGAGATGGGGTCCAGGTAGGCGTCGCGGATGCTGAAGGTCTGCTTGAGGGCGGGCTGGGCGTCGAGGAGTTCCTGTTCGCCGGTGACCCGCAGGACCTCGCGGACGGTCAGCTCGTGTTCGGCCCTGATGGTGTCGAAGACGTGCTTGAGCTCGTCGGGGACGAGGGTGTCGACGTAGTGCTGGGCGATGCGCAGGTCGGTCTTGGCGAGGGTCATCTCGACGTTGGAGATGAAGTTGCGGAAGAAGTGCCACTGTTCGTGCATCTCGCCGAGCACGGTGTCCAGGCCGGTCTCCCGCAGCGCCTTGAGGCCGGAGCCGACGCCGAACCAGCCGGGCACGATCTGCCGGGACTGGGTCCAGCCGAACACCCACGGGATGGCGCGCAGTCCGTCGAGCGAGACGCCCGAGCCGGGGCGGCGGGAGGGCCGCGAGCCCAGGTGCAGCTCGGCGAGCTGGTCGACGGGCGTGGAGGCGAGGAAGTACGTCGGCAGGTCGGGGTCCTCGACGAGCCGGCGGTAGGCGGCGTGGGCGGCGTCGGAGACGACGTCCATGGCCGCGTCCCAGCGGGCGAGGGCCTCGTCGGACTGGCGGGGGGCGGTGTGCAGGGCCGAGGCCTGGAGGGTGGCCGCGACGGTCAGTTCCAGGTTCTCCCGGGCGAGGGACGGGATGAGGTACTTGTCGGAGATGACCTCGCCCTGCTCGGTGACCTTGATCTCGCCCTCCAGGGTGCCCCAGGGCTGGGCGAGGATGGCGTCGTGGGAGGGGCCGCCGCCGCGGCCGACGGTGCCGCCGCGGCCGTGGAAGAGGCGCAGGCGGACGCCGTAGCGGTGGGCGACGTCGCGCAGCCGGCGCTGGGCGCGGTGGATCTCCCACTGGCTGGTGGTGATGCCGCCGAACTTGGAGGAGTCGGAGTAGCCGAGCATGACCTCCTGGACGTCGCCGCGCAGCGCGACCAGGCGCCGGTAGGACGGGTCGGAGAGCATGTCCTCGAGGATGGTGTCGGCGGCGCGCAGTTCGTCGGTGGTCTCCAGGAGGGGGACGATGCCGATCTGCGCCCAGCCGGCGTGCAGGTCGAGGAGGCCGGCCTCGCGGGCGAGGACGGCGGCGGCGAAGACGTCGTCGGCGCCCTGGCACATGGAGATGATGTAGGACTCGATGACCTCGGGGCCGAAGACCGCGAGGGCCTTCTTGACGGTCTCGAAGACGCCGAGGGTCTTGGCACCGGCCTCGTCGACGGGGGCGGGGGTGGGCGCGAGCGGCCTTCTGGAGCGCAGTTCCTTGGCGAGGAGCTTGGTGCGGTACTCGCGGGGCATGTCGGCGTAGCGCCAGGACTCCTCGCCGAGGCGGTCGAAGAGCTGGCCGAGGGCGTGGTGGTGGGCGTCCGCGTGTTCGCGGACGTCCATGGTGGCGAGCTGGAGGCCGAAGGCGGCGAGGGTGCGGATGGTGCGGCTGAGGCGGCCGTCGGCGAAGAGGCCGCCGCGGTGCGCGCGCAGGGAGGTCTGGATGAGCCTGAGGTCGTCGAGCAGTTCGCCGGTGCCGAGGTAGTCGCGGCCGGGCTCGTGGAGGGTGCCCTTGGCGAGGCGCTGCTTGGTGTTCTCCAGCTTCTGCCGGATGCAGGTGGCCTTGAGGCGGTAGGGCTCCTCGGCGTTGAGGCGCTTGTAGCGGGGGCTGATCTCGGGCAGCTGGTCGAGGTCGGCCTTGAGGGATTCGAGCAGGGTCTCGGTGGCGCCGGCGTAGCGGATGGAGTTGGAGAGCAGGCCGCGCAGTTCGTCGATCGTCTCCAGGGCGTCGTTGATGCCGTGTTCGTGCTGGAGGATGAGGACGTCCCAGGTGACCTGGGGGGTGACGTTGGGGTTGCCGTCGCGGTCGCCGCCGATCCAGGTGCCGAAGGTGAGGGGGCGGGTGTCGTCGGGGAGCTTGACGCCGACGCGCTCCAGTTCGGCGGTGAGGTCCTCGAGGACGTCGCCGACGGCATCGGCGTGGAGTTCGTCGAGGTAGTAGATGGCGTTGCGGGCCTCGTCGGCGGGTTCGGGGCGGACGACGCGCAGTTCGTCGGTCTGCCAGACGAGGTCGATGTTCTCGGCGAGGCGGACGTCGTGGCGGCGGCGGTCGGTCTCGAGGACGGGGGTGTCCAGGAGCGCGGCGATGCGCCGGAGCTTGTTGAGGACGGACCGGCGCGCGGCCTCGGTGGGGTGCGCGGTGAAGACCGGGCGGACGTTGAGGTGGTGGACGGTCTGCCTGAGGTGCTCGGGGTCGGCGTCCTTGAGGCGGTCGGCCGTGCGGGCGAGGAGGCCGCCCTCGGCGGCGCGCCTGGCGCGCAGTTCGCGGCCGCGGTGCACCTGTTCGGTGACGTTGGCCAGGTGGAAGTAGGTGGAGAAGGCGCGGACCAGCTTGGCCGCGGTCTCCAGTTCGGTGCCGCGCAGCAGTTCGGCGGCGGCCTCGCCGTCCTCGCGGGTGAGGCGGCGGACCTTTTCGACCAGGTCGAGGAGTTCGGTGCCTTCCTGCCGTACGAGGGTCTCGCCCAGGAGATCACCCAGGCGGCGGATGTCGGCGCGCAGCTCGCTGCCGGTCGTGGTGGTCTGGTCGTCGGCACTGCTCACAGGTGCGGCTCCTTGCAGTGTTGAAGCTCGTCTGGGAGGGAACCCGTCCGTCTGCCACGCGGCGGGGGGCCGCATACGGGCCGGAGCGTCCGGGAAGGAAACTTCAGCGGACCGCGCTGTCCGACCGACTCCAAGGATAGGTGTCCATGCGGAGGCGCAGGCTCTGGGGCTCTTGCCGCCGCGCGACACGCTGCCATACTTACGACGCCGTAGGTTACGGAACCGTAGGGAAGTACCGTCGAGTCCCGTCGGTCCCGGCGGCCCGGCACCTGCCTCGACCCTCGACCCTCACAGGGGACGCGCATGACCTCAAGTTCCGATGTGATCGCAGACGCCCATCAGGCCACCGCCGCTCCTGCTCCCTCCGCCACGCTCGGCGGTGAGCAGAAGCGTTCGATCGAGCAGATCACGCTGCTGCTCTTCATCACCGTGCCGTTCCTGGCGCTGGTGGCGGCGGTGCCGCTGGCCTGGGGCTGGGGGGTCAGCTGGCTCGACCTGGGCCTGCTGGTGTTCTTCTACTTCCTCGGCTGCCACGGCATCACGATCGGTTTCCACCGGTACTTCACCCATGGCTCGTTCAAGGCGAAGCGGCCCCTGCGGATCGCGCTGGCGATCATGGGTTCGCTGGCGGTCGAGGGTCCCCTCGTGCGCTGGGTGGCCGATCACCGCAGGCATCACAAGTTCTCCGACGCGGAGGGCGATCCGCACTCTCCGTGGCGGTTCGGCGAGACGGTTCCGGCGCTGATGAAGGGCCTGTGGTGGGCTCACATCGCCTGGATGTTCGATGAGGAGCAGACCCCGCAGGAGAAGTACGCGCCGGATCTGATCAAGGACCCGGCGATCCGTGCGATCTCCCGGCAGTTCGTGCTGTGGACGGCGGCCTCGCTGCTGCTGCCTCCGCTGATCGGCGGTCTGGTGACGATGTCCTGGTGGGGCGCGGTGACGGCGTTCTTCTGGGGATCACTCGTACGAGTGGCGTTGCTGCACCATGTGACGTGGTCGATCAACTCGATCTGTCACGCGGTGGGCAAGCGGCCGTTCAAGTCGCGGGACCGTTCGGGCAACGTGTGGTGGCTGGCGGTGCTGTCCTGCGGTGAGTCGTGGCACAACCTGCACCACGCCGATCCGACCTCGGCGCGGCACGGGGTGATGCGCGGCCAGATCGACTCCTCGGCGCGGTTCATCCGGATCTTCGAGCTGCTCGGCTGGGCGTACGACGTGCGCTGGCCGTCACGCTCGCGTATCGATTCGCGCCGGAACGGCGTGGAAGGCGGCTCCCGGCACGGGAAGGAGACCGCCGAGGCGGCATGATTGACGCCGTGGCGACCGATTCCAGCAGCAATCCCGGAAATGACAAGCAGCGGCGGACTCGCCGGACCCGTATGACCGGTGCCGAGCGCCGCCAGCAGCTGCTGGAGATCGGTCGCACTCTCTTCGCGGCGAAGGGTTTCGAGGGCACGTCGGTGGAGGAGATCGCGGCGAAGGCCGGGGTGTCCAAGCCGGTGGTGTACGAGCACTTCGGCGGCAAGGAGGGCCTGTACGCGGTGGTGGTCGACCGGGAGATGCGGCGCCTGCTGGACATGGTGACCAGCTCGCTGACGGCCGGCCATCCCCGTGAACTGTGCGAGCAGGCCGCGTTCGCGCTGCTGGACTACATCGAGGAGTGCACGGACGGTTTCCGCATCCTGGTCCGTGACTCGCCCATCCCGCAGTCCACGGGTTCCTTCGCGTCACTGATCTCCGACATCGCGACCCAGGTGGAGGACATCCTGGGCCGCGAGTTCAAGTCCCGTGGCTTCGACCCGAAGCTGGCTCCGCTGTACGCCCAGGCGCTGGTCGGCATGGTCGCGCTGACGGGCCAGTGGTGGCTGGACGTGCGCCGCCCGAAGAAGGCCGAGGTGGCGGCGCATCTGGTGAACCTGGCGTGGCACGGCCTGGACGGGCTGGAGCCGAAGCCGCGGCTGATCGGACACCGCAAGGCGTAGCCGCGCCCCCGGCGGGTGCGGGAGCCGGCGCTCGTACGACCGTGCGATGGTCCGGCGGCGCGGGCTGGGCCGGGCGCTGTCCCCGCTGGTCCCGCTCGCGTTCGCGGTGGGTTTCGCCCGGTGGACGGTGCTCGGCTACCGGGGCTGGAGGAACTCCAGGCGGTTGCCGACGGGATCCTCCGAGTAGAAGCGCAGATGGCCGGGGAGGTTGTCGTCCCAGGTCACCTTCGCGCCCTTCGCGGTGAGCCGGGCCGCGTACGCCTCGATGTCCCGGACCCTGAGCCCCGGGTGGGCCTTCCTCGCGGGGCGGAAGTCGTGCTCGACGCCGAGGTGGAGCTGCACGGAGCCCGCCTCGAACCAGCAGCCGCCGCGGGCCGCGAGCACCGGCGGCTTGGGGATCTCCGTCATGCCGAGGACGCCGGTGTAGTACGAGCGCAGTGCGTCCTCCGATCCGGGCGGGGCGGCGAGCTGGACGTGATCGACGGCGACCAGCACGCTCACCCCTCCTTGACGGCCACGGCGAACAGCCGGCGGAAGGGCATGACGGTGCCGTAGCCGGCTGTCGGGTACGCCTCGCGCAGCAGGTCCCGGTACTCGGTGAGGAAGGCGTCCCGGGCCTCGGGATCGTCGGCCAGCGCGGTCAGGGCGGGCCGCAGGCCGGTCCCCTTCACCCAGTCCAGGACCGGGTCCTGGCCCTGCAGGACGTGGAAGTACGTGGTCTGCCAGACGTCGGTGGCGCAGCCGAGGCGGGCGAGGCGGTCCAGGTAGGTACCGGGGGTGTGCACGGAGTCGGTGCGGCGCAGGAGGTCGGCGAGGCGGGACTTCCAGCGGGGGGTGGCGGCCAGTTCGCGCATGAGGGCGTGCAGCGGGGCGTCGACGTTGTCCGGGACCTGGAAGGCGAGGGTGCCGCCGGGCTTGAGGGCGGCGATCCAGTCGGCGAAGCGGTCGATGTGGCCCGGCACCCACTGGAGCGTGGCGTTGCTGACGATCAGGTCGTGCGGTTCCTGCGGGGTCCAGGCGCGCGCGTCGGCGGGGGCGAAGTCCAGGCGGCCGCCGTCGGCCGTCGGGCCCGCGTGGTCGACGTGGGCCTTGTCGAGCATCTGGGGCGAGTTGTCGTAGCCGGTGATCTGGGCGGTGGGCCAGCGCTCGGCGAGCAGGACGGTGACGTTGCCCGGGCCGCAGCCGAGGTCGGCGATGCGGGGGCGGTCGTCCTGTGCGGGCAGGTCCGGGACGCGGGCGAGGAGGTCGGTGAAGGGGCGGGCGCGGTGGCCGGCGTGACGCAGGTACTGAGCGGGGTCCCAGGCGGTGTTCGTCATGTCCTCCACTTTCCCCACCCGATTATCTCGATGTCAAGAGACTTGATGTCAAGAGACTTCATGTCGACACAACCACTACACTGATCTCCATGGAGGACGAGGTCGATCGGCTGGTCGCAGCGTGGCGCCGGGAGCGTCCGGACCTCGATGTGGAGCCGCTGGAAGTGCTCAGCCGGGTGAGCCGGCTCGCCCGGCACCTGGACCGCGCACGCCGGCTCGCGTTCGCCGAGCACCAGCTGGAACCCTGGGAGTTCGACGTGCTGACCGCGCTGCGGCGCGCGGGCACGCCGTACCAGCTCTCCCCCGGGCAGCTGCTGACGCAGACCCTGGTCACGTCGGGCACGATGACCAACCGGATCGACCGGCTCGCGAAGAAGGGCCTGGTGGAGCGGTTGCCCGACCCGAGCGACCGGCGGGGCGTGCTGGTCCGGCTGACCGGCACCGGCCAGGACCGGGCCGACCAGGCGCTCGCGGGCCTGCTGGCGCAGGAGCGGGCGATCCTCGGCGAGCTGTCCCGGGCGCAGCGCGCGGAACTCGCCGGGCTGCTACGCCAGTTGACCGCCCCGTTCGACAACATCCCCGGTTAGGTCCACCGGGCCCACCCCGGCCCGCCGGGCGAGCGCGACGGCGGCCAGGGTCGAGTGGACGCCCAGCTTGCCGAGGACGTTCTGCATATGGGTGCGGACGGTGTGCGGGGACAGGTACAGCCGTTCGGCCACGGCCTTGCGGCCGAGGCCCGCGACCATGCACCTGAGCACCTCGCGCTCCCTCGGCGTGAGGGACTCCACCAGCCGCTCGCTCTCGGTGCGGTGCTTGCGGGCGGCCGTCAGCTCTTTGAGGACGCCGGTGAGCAGCGCGGGCGGGAGGTGCGTCTCGTCGCGCAGCACGCCGCGTATCACGGTCAGCAGCCGGGACAGGGAGCAGTCCTTGGCGACCCAGCCGGAGGCACCGGCCCCCAGCGCGAGGGCGGCACGGCGCGGGTCGTCCTTCTCGGCGAGGACGACGGTCCGTACGGCGGGCTGCGCGGACCGGACGCCCGCGACCAGCGAGATCCCGTCGACCAGTCCGTCCTCGTCGCCCTCCTGCACGGGCACGGCCGGGCGCACGCCGGGCAGGCTGCCGCCCAGGTCGGCGTCGACGAGGAGGACGTCGTAGCGGCGGCCCTCGGCGGCCGCCCGCTCCAGGCAGCGCAGCGCGGCCGGGCCGCTATCGCGGCTTTGCGCTTGGGCATTCGCTTGTGACTCAACTTCTCGACCTCCTGGTGACGGGGGTCTGCCGCTCATGGGCAGTTC
>NZ_JBSGDB010000146.1:0-19062 GCF_053602155.1 Streptomyces sp. NPDC004561 | reverse complement strand
GCCCGCGCCCCGACGTCCGCGCTTCGAGGAGCGCGCAGACGATCCCGTAGGCGGCCATCATCCGGTCCGGTCGAACACCCGCTGGGCCGCCCGCAGCCGCTCGGGCAGGCTCGCCAGCAGTTCGGGGGTGACCCGGACCGGCGGGGCGTCGGCGATCGGCCAGCGGGCGGTCGTACGCACGGCGTCCAGGCTGGCCTTGCCGCACAGCCCGCACGAGGAGGAGGTGTAGACGTTCCGCTCCAGAGCGAAGTCGGGCAGGGTGACGCCGGGCGCGGTCCGCACGTCGACCACGTTGTAGGTGTTCGTTCCGTCCGCCGTCGCCCCCGCGCAGTAGACGATGTTCTGCAGATCGGGCGCCTGAGCCAGCACGCCCTCGCTCACCAGGAACCCCGCCGCCAGCGCGAAGTCGTCGCCCGGGGTGCGCATGGTGATCGCGAGCGGCTTGCCGTTCAGCCGGATCTCCAGGGGCTCCTCGGCGACGAGCGTGTCCGGGCGGGTGGAGATCGCCCCGTCCCGGATGCGCAGGACCTTGCGTCGTTCCGTGACTCGTCCCATGTTCTGATCAGCCCCGGTTCTGTACGTGCTGGTAGCCGAAACGGCCCTTGATGCAGAGATTGCCGTGCGTCACCGGATTCTCCTGCGGCGAGGTGACCTTCACGATCTCATTGTCCTGCACATGGAGTGTGAGGTTGCAGCCCACTCCGCAGTACGCGCACACCGTCGTCGTCTCCGTCTGCCGTGACTCGTCCCAGGTACCCGCCGCCCGCATGTCGAACTCCGATCTGAACGACAGCGCCCCGGTCGGGCACACCTCCACGCAGTTCCCGCAGTACACGCACGCCGAGTCGGTCAGCGGCGCGTCGTGCTCCACGGCGATCCGCGCGTCGAAGCCGCGCCCGGCGACCGAGATCGCGAAGGTGTTCTGCCACTGGTCGCCGCAGGCGTCGACGCACTTGTAGCACAGGATGCACTTGGCGTAGTCGCGCACGTACAGCTCGTTGTCCACCTTCGGGTCGTCGTTCAGCCGCGCCGCGTCGGGGCCGAAACGGTCCGGCTTCGCCTCGTACTCCTTGATCCAGCGGGCGGCCCCCGGGGTGGTCGACAGGTCGGCCGAGGAGCCGAGCAGCTCCAGGACGAGCTTGCGGCTGTGCCGGGCGCGCTCGGTGTCCGTGCGGACCTGCATGCCCGGCTCCGCCCGGCGCGAGCAGGCCGGCACCAGCGTCCGCGACCCCTCGACCTCCACCACGCACACCCGGCAGGCGTTCTTCGGGCGCAGCGTGTCGCCCTGGCAGAGGGTCGGGACGTCCTTCCCGGCGGCGCGGCAGGCGTCGAGCAGGGTCGACCCCTCCGGGACCCGGACCGGTTCGCCGTCGATCGTGAACTCGACCGGCCGGCGCGGGATCCCCAGCGGTATCGCGGTCATTCGTAGGCCCCCAGACGGTCGACGGCGGATTCCACGGCGTTCCACGCGGTCTGTCCCAGACCGCAGATCGAGGCGTCCCGCATCGCCCGGCCGACCTCGCGCAGCAGGGCGATGTCCCCGGCCGCGTCCGCCCCGGTGCGGTCCGCGAGCCGGCGCAGCGCCTCCTCCTGCCGGACCGTGCCGACCCGGCAGGGCACACACTGTCCGCAGGACTCCTCCCGGAAGAACTCGGCGATCCGCAGCAGCAGCCGGGGCAGCGGCACCGTGTCGTCGAAGGCCATCACCACACCGGACCCGAGTGTCGTGCCCGCCTCCCGGGTGCCCTCGAAGGTGAGCGGGATGTCCAGCTCGTCGGGCCGTACGAACCCGCCGGCCGCGCCGCCGAGCAGCACCGCCCGCAGCCGGTCCCGCACACCGGCCAGGTCCAGCAGTTCGCCGAGGGTCGCCCCGAACGGCAGTTCGTACACGCCGGGCCGGGTCACGCTCCCGGAGACGCAGAACAGCTTCGGCCCGGCGGAGCGCGCCGTGCCGAGCGCCGCGTACGCCGGGGCGCCCATCGTCAGCACCGGCAGCACGTTGACCAGCGTCTCCACGTTGTTCTCCGCCGTCGGCCTGCCGAACAGGCCCTGCACCACCGGGAACGGCGGCTTCGAGCGCGGCTCGCCCCGGTAGCCCTCGATGGAGTTGAACAGGGCCGTCTCCTCGCCGCAGACGTAGGCGCCGGCGCCCCGCCGGATCTCGATCTCCAGGCGGTACCCCTGGCCGAGGACGTCGTCACCGAGCAGCCCGCGGGCACGGGCCTGCTCGATCGCGTGCCGCAGGCGGGCGATCGCCCGCGGGTACTCGCCGCGGACGTACACGAACGCCCGGTGCGCGGAGATCGCGTACGACGCGACGGTGATCGCCTCCACCAGCGCGTACGGGTCGCCCTCCATCAGCACCCGGTCCTTGAAGGTGCCCGGCTCGGACTCGTCGGCGTTGCACACCAGGTAGCGCGGATGCTCGGGCCGGGACGCGGTGGCCTGCCACTTGCGTCCGGTGGGGAAGGCGGCGCCGCCGCGCCCGACGAGTCCGGAGTCGGTGACCTCGCGGATCACACCGGCGGGGCCCAGTTCGAAGGCGCGGCGCAGCGCCGTGTAGCCGCCGTGGGCCCGGTAGTCGTCCAGGGACGGGGGATCGACCACGCCGACCCGCCGCAGCAGGACCAGGTCCTCGCTCCCGGCCTGCGGCACGGCCAGGGAAGGGGGCGGCTCCTCGGGCGCCGAGTCGGGGGCCCGCGCGGCGAGGACGGCCGCCTCGGCGGTCGCCGGCGCCGACACCGCCGTACGCACCGGGTCGCCCGCCCTGATCGCGAGCGCGGCCGGGGCGCGTTCGCACAGCCCCAGACAGGGGCTGCGCTCGACGCTCACCCCGCTCGCCGGGCCGAGCCGCTCCTCGACCCCGGCGCACAGCTCGCCCGCCCCGGCCGCGGCGCAGGCCAGGTCGGTGCAGACGTGCAGGACCGTCGCGGGGCGCGGCCGCACGGAGAACATGGCGTAGAAGGTGGCCACGCCGTACGCCTCGGCCGGCGGCACCGTCAGCCTGCGGCACAGATAGCCGAGGGCGCCCTCGCTGATCCAGCCGACGCGGTCGTTGAGGGCGTGCAGGCCGGGCAGCAGCAGGTCGCGCCGGTCGCGGGCCGCCCGGCCGCCACGGGCCCACCGCAGGTCGGCGTCCGTGCGGTCGGCGCCCTCCCACGCGGACTCGGGCGGACCCAGCAGGGCGTCCACGGCGGCCCGTTCCTCGTCCGTCGGCTTGCTGTCGCCGAAGTGGAGATCCACGCCCTCACCTCACGTACGTCGTGGCCGGGAGCTTCTCGATGCGGATCGCCGACGCCTTGAACTCCGCCGTCCCCGCGATCGGGCAGTTGGCCTCGATCGTCAGCTGGTTGGTGTCCACCTCGTCGGGAAAGTGCATGGTCATGAAGGCCAGGCCCGGCCGCAGCGCGGTGTCGATCCACACCGGCGCCAGCACCGACCCGCGCCGGGAGCTGACCCGGACCTCCTCGCCGACCACGACCCCGTACCGCTCGGCGTCCTCCGGGCACAGCTCGACGTACTCGCCGCGACGCAGCGGGGAGGCGTAACCGCCGCTCTGCACCCCGGTGTTGTAGGAGTCGAGGCGCCGGCCGGTGGTGAGCCGGATCGGGTACTCGTCGTCGGTGAGGTCCACCGGCGGGTCGTGCTGGACCAGGCCGAACGGCGCCGGCGTCCCGCGCCGTTCAGGGTCGTGCTCCCACAACCGCCCGTGCAGGAAGGGGGGTTCGAGCCGGTCGGTGCTCGGGCAGGGCCACTGGATGCCCTGGTGCTCCTCCAGGCGCCCGTACGTCATCCCGTGGTGGTCCGGGGACACCGACCGCAGCTCGTTCCAGACGGCCTCCGCGTCGGCGTACTTCCAGTCGTGGCCCAGCCGGACGGCCAGCTCGCAGATGATGTCGATGTCCTCGCGGGCCTCGCCGGGCGGGGTGACGGCCCGGCGCACCCGCTGCACCCGGCGCTCGCTGTTGGTGGTCGTGCCCTCGGTCTCCGCCCATCCGGCGGTCGCCGGCAGCACCACGTCCGCCAACTGGGCCGTCCTCGTGAGGAAGATGTCCTGCACGACGAGGAAGTCCAGGGAGCGCAGCCGCCGTACGGCCTGTTCGCTGTCGGCCTCCGACTGCGCCGGGTTCTCCCCGACGCAGTACACGGCCCGCACCGTGCCGTCCTCCATCGCCTCGAACATCTCCGTCAGGTTCAGCCCGTGGTGCGGCTCGATGACGGTGTCCCAGGCGGTCTCGAACTTCCGCCGGACATCGGCGTCGAGGAGGTCC
Source organism: Streptomyces sp. NPDC004561 (assembly GCF_053602155.1). Lineage (NCBI taxonomy): Bacteria > Bacillati > Actinomycetota > Actinomycetes > Kitasatosporales > Streptomycetaceae > Streptomyces > Streptomyces sp. NPDC004561. Next base: position 14,791 of record NZ_JBSGDB010000146.1, on the reverse strand, counting down.
TGGAAGCCGGGCAGCCGGTTGGGGATCGCGCCCATGTCGCCGCCGCCCTGCACGTTGTTCTGCCCGCGCAGCGGCTGGAGCCCGGCGCCGTAGCGGCCGACGTGACCGGTCAACAGGGCCAGGTTGATCAGCGCGCGGACGTTGTCGGTGCCGTTGTGGTGCTCGGTGATGCCGAGGGTCCAGCACAGCTGGGCGCGCTCGGCACGGGCGTAGGCGTGCGCCAGCTCCCGGATCGCCCCGGCCGGTACGCCCGTCACCCTCTGGGCGAGGGACGGCGTCCACGGCTCTACCAGCTTGCGGTACTCCTCGAAGCCGGTGGTGGCGCGTTCGACGAACGTCTCGTTGACCAGGCCCGCGCGGATGATCTCCCGGCCGATCGCGTGCGCCATCGGGATGTCGGTGCCGACGTTCAGCCCGAGCCAGCTCTCCGCCCACTGCGCGGTCGACGTCCGCCGCGGGTCGACCGCGTACATCCGGGCGCCGTTGCGTATGCCCTTCAGCACGTGCTGGAAGAAGATCGGGTGCGCGAACCGGGCGTTGGAGCCCCACATCACGATGACGTCGGTGTGCTCGATCTCCTCGTACGACGACGTGCCGCCCCCGGAGCCGAACGCGGCCGACAGCCCGGCCACGCTGGGCGCGTGGCAGGTCCGGTTGCAGGAGTCGACGTTGTTGGTGCCCATCACCACCCGCGCGAACTTCTGCGCCACGTAGTTCATCTCGTTGGTGGCGCGGGAGCAGGAGAACATCCCGAACGCGCCCCGGTTGCGCTGCAGGCCCCGGGCCGCCCGGTCCAGGGCCTCCTCCCAGGTCGCCTGCCGGAACGGCTCGTCACGGGAGTCCCGGACCAGCGGGTGGGTGAGCCGGGTGTAGGTCTTCGGCGGACGCTTCCTCATGCGGCACTCCTCAGCGCGAGCAGGTCCGAGATGGCGTGCACGGTGCGCAGGGTGGGCACCTCCACGCCGGTGATCTCCGCGAGTTCGACGACGGCCGCGAGCAGCACGTCCAGCTCCAGCGGCTTGCCGCGCTCCAGGTCCTGGAGCGTGGAGGTGCGGTGGTCGCCGACGCGCTCCGCGCCCGCGAGCCGCCGTTCGATGGAGACGCCCACCTCGCAGCCCAGGGCCTCGGCGACGGACAGCGTCTCGCGCATCATCGTCTCGATGACCCGGCGGGTGCCGCCGTGCCGGCACATCTGCCGCATCGTGGCGCGGGCGAGGGCGCTGATCGGGTTGAAGGAGATGTTGCCGAGCAGCTTGAGCCAGATGTCCCCCCGCAGTTCCGGCTCCACCGGGCACTTCAGCCCGCCGGCCTGCATCGCCTCGCTGAGCCGCAGACAGCGCGGCGAGAGAGTGCGGTCGGGCTCGCCGACGGAGAACCGGGTGCCCTCCACATGCCGTACGACCCCCGGGGCCTCGAGTTCGGTGGCCGCGTAGACGACGCAGCCGACGGCCCGCTCGGGGGCGAGGACCGTGCTGACGGCGCCGTTCGGGTCCACGCTCTCCAGGCGGCGGCCGTCGTAGGGGCCGCCGTGCCGGTGGAAGTACCACCAGGGGATGCCGTTCTGCGCGGCCACCACGGCGGTGCGCTCGTGCAGCAGCGGCTCGATCAGCGGCCCGCACGCCGCGTAGGCGTTGGCCTTCAGGCCCAGGAAGACGTAGTCCACCGGGCCGACCTCGCGGGGGTCGTCGGTGGCGTGGGGGTGGGCGGTGAAGTCGCCGCGCGGGCTGAGCACCCGTACCCCGTACTGCCTCATGGCCGCGAGGTGCGGTCCACGGGCGATGAGATGCGCGTCGGCGCCGGCCCGGTGGAGCGCGGCGCCCACGTAGGCGCCGATCGCGCCGGCGCCGAGGACTGCGACTTTCACGGGAGCACTCCGTTCGGTTGCGGATACCGCGGAGGTGGGGAGGAGGAGCAGCCGGAAAACGGACGACTGCTGACAGCGGTCGGCTGAATCCTGTCGACGAAATATTGTCTACAGTATGGAAGGGCCGTCAGCAAGGGTCCGTGCGACGGCCGTTGCGCTCGTCCGGGGTCTGAGGGAAGCCGACAACTCGGATGCCTGATTCCTGTGGCTTCACCTGCCGCCGTACCCGCGAGTCACTGATCAGACTGATGAATCCCGCTACCCACGGCAACGAGGGGGACCCCGTCATGAACGGCTCGCGCATCGCGGCCATCGGCCACTACCAGCCCGCGAAGGTGCTCACCAACGAGGACCTGGCGGCCATGGTCGACACCAGCGACGAGTGGATCCGCAGCCGTGTGGGCATCCGGACCCGGCACGTCGCGGGCCCCGACGAGCCGGTCGACGAGCTGGCCGCGCACGCCGCCGCCAAGGCCCTCGCCGCCGCCGGACTCGCCCCCGCCGACATCGACCTGGTCCTGGTCGCCACCTCCACCGCGATCGACCGCTCCCCGAACACCGCTGCCCGGGTCGCGGCCCGGCTCGGCATCCCGCAGCCCGCCGCGATGGACGTCAACGTGGTGTGCGCGGGGTTCACCCACGCGCTGGCCACCGCCGACCACACCGTGCGCGCCGGCGCGGCCACCCGGGCCCTGGTCATCGGCGCCGACAAGATGTCCGACGTCGCCGACTGGACCGACCGCAGCACCTGCGTCCTCGTCGGGGACGGGGCCGGGGCCGCCGTGGTCGAGGCGTGCGTGCCGGGGGAGGAGCCCGGGATCGGGCCCGTGCTGTGGGGATCGGTGCCCGAGATGGGGAACGCGGTGCGGATCGAGGGCACTCCGCCGCGGTTCGCGCAGGAGGGACAGAGCGTCTACCGCTGGGCGACCACCCGGCTGCCCGCCATCGCCCGCCGCGCCTGCGAGCGGGCCGGGGTGGCCCCCGAGGAGCTGGCCGGCGTCGTCCTCCACCAGGCCAACCTGCGGATCATCGAGCCGCTCGCCGCGAAGCTCGGTGCCGTCAACGCCGTGATCGCCCGCGATGTCACCGAGTCCGGCAATACCTCCGCCGCCAGCATCCCGCTCGCCTTCTCCAAGCTCATCGAGCAGGGGGCGCTCTCGGGCGGCGACCCGGTGCTGCTGTTCGGCTTCGGCGGGAACCTGTCCTACGCCGGGCAGGTCGTCCGCTGCCCCTGACGGGCCCGGCGATGTGACGCGTGCTACTCCCACCTCCGGCCGGCCATTGTGCACAGTAGACTGTAGACGAAAGACAATCGATACTGGCATTCGCGGCGCACGGCCGGGTACGGCCCGCCGGGAAGGGGGGACCGTGATGTTGTCCGCCGGACTGCCGCAGGGGTCGGTGCCCAAGCTGGAACGGCCGGGCCCGCTGCGCGACCGCGTCTACGAGGCGCTGCTCGAACTCATCACCACCCGCGCGCTCCGCCCCGGCCAGCATCTCGTGGAGAGCGAACTCGCCGGACACCTCGGCGTCTCCCGGCAGCCGGTGCGCGAGGCGCTGCAACGGCTCAACACCGAGGGCTGGGTCGATCTGCGGCCCGCGCAGGGCGCGTTCGTGCACGAGCCGACCGAGGAGGAGGCCGACCAGCTCCTCACCGTCCGCACCCTGCTGGAGGCGGAGGCGGCCCGGCTGGCCGCGGCGAACGCGGGCAGCGCCGGCATCGCGGTCCTCGAAGAGCTGTGCGCGGAGGGCGAGAAGGCCGTCGCCGCCGACGACGTGGACGGCGCCGTCGCCCTGAACGCCCGCTTCCACGCCAAGATCATGGAACTGGCCGGCAACACGGTCCTCGCCGGACTCGCCGCCCAGGTCGACCGCCGCGTCCGCTGGTACTACACCCCGGTGGCCCGTCAACGCGGCCGCCAGTCCTGGATCGAGCACCGCGAACTCATCGCCGCCATCGCGTCCCGCGACGAGCAGCGTGCGACGGAGGTCATGCGGGCCCACACCGAGCACACCCGCCGCACGTACCACGCCCACGCCACCTCCTGACCCGGCGCCCGCCCGGCTCCACCCCGGAGGCGGAACAGGGCAGGCGGAACGGGGAAGGGCCGGGTGAGGCCCTTCCCCGTACGGCGACCCCGAGGTCAGCCGGTCGCGGCGTCGGCGGCCCGGGAACGGCCGCGGGCCGGCACCCCGCCCGCCCGGCCCGGCTGCCGCAGCAGCAGCGCGAGCGCCGCCGCCACCATGGACACCCCGCCCGCCAGCGCGTAGGCGCCGTTGTAGCCCCAGGCGCCGACCACCATGGAGCCGAGACCGCCGCCGAACAGTCCGCTGACCAGCTTGCCGCTGTACACCAGGCCGTAGTTGGTGGCGTTGTAGTTCTCCCCGAAGTAGTCCGGGGTCAGGGCCGCGAACATCGGGTAGAAGGCGCCCCCGCCGAAGCCGGAGAGGAAGGCGAAGAACAGGAACAGCCACTCGTTCTTGATGTCACCGGCCCAGATCACGCCGAACTGCGCGAGGCCCAGGACCACGATGACGAACACCAGCGCCGTCTTGCGGCCCCACAGGTCCGACAGCCAGCCCACGACGGCCCGCCCGACGCCGTTGACGACCGCCATGACGCCCATCGAGGAGGCCGCGACCAGCGGGCCGAAGCCGATCTGCTTGGCGTAGTCGACCTGGAACGAGATACCGAAGATCGACACGCCGGCCGTCATGACGACGGTGATCCACATGAGCGGCAGCATGCCGGTCCGGATGGCCTCCTTCGGCGTGAACTGCCGTACCGCGGGAGGGTTCTTGACCAGGCTCGCCGCGCTCTTGCCGTTGCCGGCGAAGGTCAGCGGGTCGACGTCGGCGGGCCACCAGTTCTTCGGCGGGTCCTTGAAGAAGAACGCGCACACCGCGACCACGATCAGCACGTAGACGCCGATCAGATCGAGCACCTCGTCGTAGTTCCCGGTGTCGAAGGCGTAGTTGAAGATGAAGATGAACGGCAGCGAGCCGTACGCGAAGCCGCCGTTGACGAAGCCGGTCTTCGCGCCGCGCCGCTCCGGGAACCACTTGCCGACCATGTTGATGCAGGTGGCGTAGATCAGCCCGGAACCGAGCCCGCCCACGACACCGAACCCGAGGATGGCCAGCAGCACGTTGTCCAGGTGGGACAGGGCCAGGAAGCCGACCAGGCACATCGCGGCGCCGAGGTACATCGCCCGGCGCGCGCTGAGGATGCCCCGCTCGCGCAGCCAGCCCGCCGGGAAGGCGATGCCCGCCTGGAAGAACACCCAGACGCTGAGGATCCAGAAGGTGTTGCTCTGCGTCCAGCCGTGCGCGTGGGACAGGGTGTCCTCCGCGGAGCCGTAGGCGTACTCGGAGACGCTGATGGCCATCATCGAGATCCACGGCAGGTACACCATGAACTTGCGTGAGTGGCCGAGGATGTCACGGTCCGTCTCCCCGACGCGGTAGACCCGCCCTCGGGAGTCGGTGACTTCGCGGTACGAGCGGTCCGCCGAGCCGGGATCGGCCGGCGTGTTTCTTGTTGCCATCGGATCAGCCGTCATGTCAGGCCATCTCCTCGCCGAGGGGGTGGGGATTGGGGACGATGCGCCGGGCGTCCGGCCTGCCCGGTGCCTTGAGCAAGAGGGCCGCCGCAGCGGAGGCCAGCCCCAGAGAACCGGCGAGCACGAACGCGCCGGAGAACACCTCGCCGCCGGCCGCGCCCAGGACGCCGCAGACCAGTCCCGTGACCAGCTGGGAGCCATGGACGAGGCCGTAGTTGGCGGCGTTGTCGTTCTCGCCGAAACAGTCCGCCGTCATGGCCGCGCACAGCGGGAACACCGCCGCGCCGCAGACCGCGGACACCAGGGAGCACACCAGGAGGCCCGGCGCGCTGCCCGCCCGGAGGGCCGCCACCGCACCGAACTGCGCGGCGCCCAGCACCAGGCAGAGCGCGAGCAGGGTGCCACGGCGCCCCTTGCGGTCGGAGAACCGGCCGGCGAGCCAGGAACCGGTGCCGGCCACGACCGCCGTCATCGCCGCGGCCGTGGCCAGGGCCCCGCCGGTCAGGCCCATGCCCCGGCCGAGCGGCACGGCGCGGACCAGGCCGAGCACGGTGCCGCCGCCCGCGCCCAGCAGACAGCACCACAGCAGCCACAGGGCCGGAGCGCGGGCGGCCTCCTTCGAGGTGTTCTGCCGCACCGCCGGCGGGTTCTTCTCCAGCACCCGGCGGATCCGCGGATCCGCCGCGACCCTCAGCGGATCCAGGTGCGCGGGCCACCAGTCCCGCGGCGGGTCCTGCAGCGAACGGCCCACCGCGGCCACCACCAGGCACAGGGCCGCGCCCGCCACGGACAGCGCCACACGGTGGACACCCGGATCCAGGGGGAGGGCGAGGAGAAGCAGCGGCGGCGCGCAACCCCAGGCGAAACCGCCGTGGACCAGGCCCGTACCGCCGCCCTTGCGCTCCGGACACCACTTGACGGCCGTGTGCAGACAGGTCGCCCACACCACACCGGCGCCCGTCCCGCCGAACCCGGCCGCCACCGCACCGGCCACGCCCGCCTGCGGCACGAGGACCGCCGCCAGCTGCCCCAGCAGCACGCCGGCCGCGCCGAGCGCCATCGCCGTACGGGCCGGAAGCCGGCCGCTCTCCCGGAGCCGGCCCACCGGGAGGGCCACGGCCGCCTGGCCGCACACCCAGACGCCCAGCAGCCACAGGACGTGCCCGCCGCGCCCCGGTCCGGCCTCGCCGAGCGACGCGTCCGCCGACGCGAACGCGCACGTGGCGGCCCCGATGCCCGTCATGCCCGTCCAGGACAGGACCACCATCCGGATGCGCGACCGGCCGAGCAGATCGACGTCGCGCTCGCCGACCCGGTACCCGCGGCCGTGCCGGTCCGTCACCTCCCTGCAGGGGACGGACGTCGTACAGTCGGTCGTTGTCATCGTGCACAGCACCCCTTGCGTCGAAAGTTCTGGCCAGCGCCCCCTGTCCATGCCTTTCGTGCGCGCCCGGGTCCCGGGGCCGGCCGGCGCGCACCGCCGCCCGGCCCCCGCGTCGCTCAGCTCATGAACCGCCCCCCAGCAGTCCGGCCGCCCGTGCCCAGCGGTACTTCGCACCGAGCACGGCCACCGGCTTCTCGGTCGTGTACGGGTACGCCACGACACCCCGCTCGAACAGGTACTGGCAGGCCTCCTCGACCTCCACGTCCCCGGCGAGGGACGCCACGACCGGCTTCTCGACGCCCCGCTCGCGGAACTCCGCGACCACGCGCGCGGTCAGCTCGGCGAACACCATCGGCGGGGTGACGATGGTGTGCCAGTAGCCGAGCACCAGCGCGTGGATGCGCGGGTCCTCCAGACCCAGCCGGATCGTCGCCTCGTACGTCGACGGCGGCTCGCCCCCGGTGATGTCGACCGGGTTGCCGGCCGCCCCGAACGGCGGGATGAACCGGCGGAACGCCTCGTCCAGGTCGGGCGGGATCTCCATCAGGGTCAGCCCGTTGTCCGTGACCGCGTCCGACAGCAGCACTCCGCTGCCCCCCGCCCCGGTGACGATCACCACGTTGTCGCCGCGCGGGGTCGGCAGCACGGGCAGCGCGCGGGCGTACTCCAGCATGTCGTTCAGACCCGGCGCCCGGATCACCCCGGCCTGCCGGAGGATGTCGTCGTACACCGCGTCGTCGCCCGCGAGCGCCCCCGTGTGCGAGCCGGCCGCCCTGGCGCCCGCCGCCGTACGGCCCGCCTTCAGCACCACGACCGGCTTCTTCGGCACGGTCGCGCGCGCCGCCGCCACGAACGCCCGGCCGTCCTTGAGGTCCTCCAGGTGCATGGCGATGCACTCGGTGTGCGGATCCTCGCCGAACCACGTCAGCAGGTCGTCCTCGTCCAGGTCGGACTTGTTGCCCAGGCCGACGATCGCCGACACACCCGTCCTCGTGGTGCGGGCGAAGCCCAGGACGGCCATGCCGATGCCACCGGACTGCGAGGTCAGCGCCACCCCGCCCTTGACGTCGTACGGCGTGCAGAACGTGGCGCACAGGTCCTGCCAGGTGGAGTAGTAGCCGTAGATGTTCGGGCCGAGCAGCCGGACGCCGTGCCGTTCGGCGATCCGCACGATCTCCGCCTGGAGTTCGTGCTCGCCGGTCTCCGCGAACCCGGACGGGATGAGGACCGCGTTGGGGATCCCCTTCCGTCCCACCTCCTCCAGCGCCGCGGCCACGAACCGGGCGGGAATGGCGAAGACCGCCACATCCACCTCACCGGGCACGTCCGTGACACTCTTGTACGCCTTGCGGCCCAGGATGTCGTCGGCCTTGGGGTTCACCGGGTGGATCTCCCCGGAGAACCCGCCGTCGACGAGGTTGCGCATCACCGAATTGCCGATCTTCCCCGGCTCGTTGGACGCGCCGATCACCGCGACCGACGCCGGCTGCATCAACCGCCGCATGGACGCGAGGATCTCGTCGCGGGTGTACGTCCTGCGGGGCGCCGGCTGCCGCTCGGCGAGGATCACCCGGATGTCCGCGGCCGTCGCGCCCGCCGGAGTCGCGATCACCGGGTTGAGGTCGACCTCGGCGATCTCGGGGAAGTCCGCGACCAGTTGGGACACCCGCCGGATCTGCTCGGCCACCGCCCACCGGTCCACCCCGGCCCGCCCCCGCACCCCGCGCAGGATCTCCGCCGAGCGGATGGAGTCGAGCATCGACAGCGCCTCGTCGGCGGAGACGGGCGCCAGCCGGAACGTCACGTCCTTCAGCACCTCGACCAGCACCCCGCCGAGCCCGAACGCCACCACCTTCCCGAAGGTCGGATCGGTGACCGCGCCGACGATGACCTCCTGGCCCTGGGGCAGCAGTTCCTGCACCTGGACGCCGTCGATACGGGCGGCCGGGTCGTGGGCGCGCGCGTTCTCGACGATCCGGCGGAACGCGGCCCGCACCTGAGCCGCGCCCTCCACCCCGACGACGACCCCGCCGGCGTCGGTCTTGTGCAGGATGTCCGGCGAGACGATCTTCATCACGACGGGTCCGCCGAACCGGGCCGCGGCCGCCACCGCGTGGTCCACGTCCGCCGCCAGTTCCTCGCCCGGTACGGCGATCCCGTACGCGTCGGCGATCACCTTGCCCTCGGGCGCCGTCAGCGCGGTGCGGCCCTCGGCCCGCACGGAGTCGAGGAGCGCCCGCACCCTGAGCACCCGGTCCTCGGTCATCACGTCAGATCACCCCGTTCGACTTCAGCAGGCGCAACTCCGCGTCACCGAGGCCCAGTTCGCCTACGTAGACCTCTTCGTTGTGCTCGCCGAGCAGCGGGGAGCCGGTCACCTCGACGGGGGAGTCGGAGAGCTTGAGCGGGCTGCCGACGGTCACGAACTCGCCGCGCTCGGGATGCGGGACGCGCACCACCATCTCGTTGGCGGCCAGCGAGGCGTCCTCGATGATCTCCTTGGTGGAGAGGATCGGCCCGCACGGGATGTTGTGCGCGTTCAGCCGTTCCAGCACCTCCCACTTGGGGAGCGTGGCCGACCACTCCTCGATCAGCTGGAACATCTTGTTCAGCTTCGGCAGCCGGGCCTCCGGCGTCGCCCACTCGGGGTCGTCGGCGAGTTCGGGCCGGCCGATGAGCTCGCTGAGGGGCCGCCAGCCGACCGGCTGCACGATGACGTACACGTAGTCGTTCGGGCCGCCCGGGGCGCACTTGACCGCCCAGCCGGGCTGGCCGCCGCCGGAGGCGTTGCCCGAGCGGGGGACCTCCTCGCCGAAGTCCTCGTTGGGGTACTCGGCGAGCGGCCCGTGCACCAGCCGCTGCTGGTCCCGCAGCTTCACCCGGCACAGGTTGAGGACGGCGTGCTGCATGGCCACGTTGACCCGCTGCCCCCGCCCGGTCCGCTCCCGCTGGTACAGCGCGGCGAGAATCCCCGCCACGAGGTGCACACCCGTCCCCGAGTCCCCGATCTGGGCGCCCGTCGCGAGCGGCGGGCCGTCCTCGAAACCGGTGGTCGACATCGACCCGCCCATGGCCTGCGCGACGACCTCGTACGCCTTGAAGCCGGTGTACGGGCCCTCCCCGAAGCCCTTGATGGAGGCGTACACGAGCCGGGGATTGATCTCCTGGATGCGGTCCCAGCCGAACCCCATGCGGTCCACCGCGCCCGGCCCGAAGTTCTCGACCATGACGTCCGAGCGCCGGATCAGCTCGGTGAGGATCTCCTTGCCGCGTTCGGTCTTGGTGTTCAGGGTGATGCTCCGCTTGTTGCAGTTGAGCATCGTGAAGTAGAGGGAGTCGACGTCCGGCAGATCCCGCAGCTGCCTGCGGGTGATGTCACCGGTCGGCGCCTCCAGCTTGACGACGTCGGCGCCGAGCCAGGCGAGCAGCTGGGTGGCGGAGGGGCCGGACTGGACGTGGGTCATGTCGAGGACGCGAATGCCCTCGAGTGCCTTGGCGGTCATCGGCGTTCACCTCACTTGTACATCGTCTGGTTCATGGTTCCGGGGGCGTACGCGTCCGGGTCGACCCAGACGTTGATCAGCGACGGCTTGCCCGACTCGCGGGCCCGGCGCAGGGCGGGGCCGATGTCGGCGGGGTCGCGGACCTCCTCGCCGTGACCGCCGAGCATCTGCGCGAACCTGTCGTACGGCACGTCGCCGAGGGTGTTGCCGACCCGCTCGCGGTCCTTGCCGTACTTGGCGGCCTGGCCGTATCGGATCTGGTTCATCGAGGAGTTGTTGCCGACGATCCCGACGAACGGCAGGTCGTAGCGGACGAGGGTCTCGAAGTCCCAGCCCGTGAGGGAGAAGGCGCCGTCGCCGAAGAGGGCGACGACCTCCTTGTCGGGGCGTGCCTGCTTGGCGGCGAGCACGAAGGGGATCCCGACGCCGAGCGTGCCGAGCGGGCCCGGGTCCATCCAGTGCCCGGGGGACTTGGGCTGGACGACCTGCCCGGAGAAGGTGACGATGTCGCCGCCGTCGCCGATGTAGATCGAGTCCTCGGTGAGGAAGTCGTTGATCTCGCTGACGAGACGGTACGGGTGGATGGGGGAGGCGTCCGACCTGAGCTGGGGCAGCCGCTTGTCGATCGACGCCTGCTCGGCCGCGCGCAGTTCGTCCAGCCACTCCTTGCGGCGGGCCGCGCCCCCGTTGATCCGGCCCGAGGCGGCCTGGGTGACGGCCTTCAGGACGAGACCGGCGTCGCCGACGATGCCGAGGCCGATGTCCCGGTTCTTGCCGACGGTGCGGTAGTCCAGGTCGATCTGCACCACCGTGGCGTCGGGGGACAGGCGCCTGCCGTAGCCCATGCGGAAGTCGAAGGGCGTGCCGACGATCACGATGACATCGGCGTGGGAGAAGGCGTAGCGGCGGGAGAGCTGGAAGTGGTGCGGGTCGCCGGGCGGGAGCGTGCCGCGTCCCGCGCCGTTCATGTACGCCGGGATGTTCAGCGCCCGCACCAGCTCGATCGCGGCCTCGGTGCCCCGGGTCGTCCACACCTGGCTGCCCAGCAGGATCGCCGGCTTCTCGGCGTGCACCAGCAGGTCGGCGAGTTTCTCGACCGCCTCCGGGTCGCCCGCCGAGCGCGTCGAGGCGCGGTAGGCGCCGGACCTGGGGACGCGCGCCCTGTCGAGCGGCACCTTGGCGTCCAGGACGTCCCGGGGGATCTCCAGGAAGGAGGGGCCGGGCGCGCCGTGGTAGCACTCGCGGAACGCCATCGACACCATGTCGGCCGCCCGCGCCGTGTCCGGCACCGTCGCCGCGAACTTGGTGATCGGCGTCATCATGTCGACGTGCGGCAGGTCCTGCAGGGACCCCATCTTGTGCTGGGTGAGCGCCCCCTGACCGCCGATCAGGAGCATCGGCGACTCCGCGCGGAAGGCGTTGGCGACCCCGGTGACGGCGTCGGTCGTCCCCGGGCCGGCGGTGACGACCGCGCAGCCGGGCCTGCCGGTGAGGCGCGCGTAACCGTCGGCGGCGTGCGCGGCGACCTGCTCGTGCCGTACGTCGACGACTTCTATGCCCTCGTCGACGCAGCCGTCGTAGATGTCGATGATGTGGCCGCCGCACAGCGTGTAGATGCGGTCGACCCCCTCGGCCTTCAGCGCCTTGGCTACGAGATGACCACCGGAGATCACGTCCTGGGTGTCGTCGGGCATGGCGAAGTCCTGTCCCTTTCCTGGGGGTTCTGGCGGTTCGCTGTGCAGTGGATGCGGCGGCGGAGAGCTGTATGCGGTAGATTGCATACAGTCGACGAATACTGTATGAACCTTGTTATCCCGCATCCGGTGGGTGGTGTCCAGGGGGCGTACACACTTTTCGGTCATCGGAGTCCGGCATCTTCCGGTCAGCGCACGCCGGTTCCGCGACGACCTCGCAGACAGGAGCCGCAATGGACCTGTACGAACACCAGGCACGGCAACTCTTCGAGGACCACGGCATCCCGGTGCCGCGGGCCGAGGTCACCGACTCGCCGCGGCAGGCCCGCGAGATCGCCCGCCGGCTCGGCGGCCGCGTCGTGGTCAAGGCCCAGGTGAGGACCGGCGGGCGAGGCAAGGCGGGCGGGGTGCGGCTCGCCGCCGACCCCGCCGCGGCCGAGCTGACCGCACGCCGGATCCTCGGCATGGACATCAAGGGGCACACCGTCGGCACGGTCATGCTGGCCCAACCCGTCGACATCGAGAGCGAGTTCTACGTCTCCTACGTCCTGGACCGCGCCGCGGGCCGCTTCCTCGCGATCGCCTCCGCCGAGGGGGGCACGGAGATCGAGGAGGTCGCCGCCGTGCGCCCCGAGGCCGTCGCGCGCGTGCCCGTCGACCCCGCCGAGGGCGTCACCTCCGCCAAGGCGGCCGAGATCGCCGACGCGGCCGGACTACCCCCGCAGACCGCCGACGTCCTCGTCAGGCTGTGGCAGGTCCTGGTCCGCGAGGACGCCCTCCTCGTGGAGGTCAACCCGCTGGTGCGCACCGCACGGGGAGACATCCTCGCCCTCGACGGCAAGGTCACCCTGGACGACAACGCCCGCTTCCGGCAGACCCGTTGGGGCGACCGCGCCGCCGAGCACGGCGATCCCCTGGAGGCGGAGGCCGCGGCCCGGGGACTCACCTGCGTACGGCTCGACGGCGAGGTCGGCGTCATCGGCAACGGCGCCGGGCTGGTGATGTCGACCCTCGACGCGGTCGCCGGCTGCGGCGCCCGGCCCGCCGACTTCCTCGACATCGGCGGCGGCGCCTCGGCACAGGTGATGGCCGACGGACTGACCGTGATCCTCTCGGACCCGGCCGTACGGTCCGTCCTCGTCAACGTGTTCGGCGGGATCACCGCCTGCGACGCGGTCGCCGAGGGGATCGTGGCAGCGGTGGACCGGGTGCGCCTGACCAGGCCGCTGGTCGTCCGCCTCGACGGCAACAACGCCGCCCGCGGCCGCGCCGTCCTCGCCGAGCGCGCGCATCCGCTCGTCGAACAGGTCACCACCATGGACGGCGCCGCCCGCCGGGCCGCCGAACTCGCCCGCACCGCCTGAGGAGCCCGGACATGGCCATCCACCTCACCAAGGAGAGCAGGGTCCTCGTCCAGGGCATGACCGGCGGCGAGGGTATGAAGCACACCCGGCGCATGCTCGCGGCCGGCACGAACGTCGTCGGCGGCGTCAACCCCCGCAAGGCCGGGCGGACCGTCGACCTCGACGGACGGGCGGTCCCCGTCTTCGGCTCGGTGGCCGACGGCATGGCGGCCGCCGGAGCCGACGTCAGCGTCGTCTTCGTCCCGCCCGCCTTCGCCGGGGCCGCCGTCACCGAGGCCGCCGACGCCCGCATCCCGCTCGCCGTCGTCATCACCGAGGGCATCCCCGTCCACGACACCGTCGCCTTCACCGCGTACGCGAGGCGGCGGGGCACACGGATCATCGGGCCCAACTGCCCCGGCCTGATCACCCCCGGCCAGGCCAACGCGGGCATCATCCCCGCCGACATCACCAAGCCCGGCCCGATCGGCCTGGTCTCCAAGTCGGGCACCCTCACCTACCAACTCATGCGCGAACTGCGGGACATCGGCTTCTCCACCTGCGTCGGCATCGGCGGCGACCCGGTCGTCGGCACCACCCACATCGACTGCCTGACCGCGTTCGAGGAGGACCCCGACACCGAACTCGTCGTGATGATCGGGGAGATCGGCGGCGACGCGGAGGAACGGGCCGCCGCCCACATCCGCGACCACGTCACCAAGCCCGTCGTCGCCTACATCGCCGGCTTCACCGCCCCCGAGGGCCGCACCATGGGCCACGCCGGCGCCATCGTCTCCGGCACCACGGGCACGGCCCGGGCCAAGCAGGAGGCCCTGGAGGCGGCGGGCGTCCTGGTGGGGCGCACGCCTACGGAGACGGCGCGGCTGGTACTGCAGTCCCACCGCTCCCTGACCGGCCGTCCAGCGACACCCCCCGCCCCGACCCCGCACCGAGAGCGGAGCTGACGCATGGCACCCACCCTCGCCCCCGAGCCCCCGACGACCCCGGAACCGGCACCCTCGGTCCTGAAGCCCGGCACCTCCTACGTCGACGCATGGCGGCGCTGCGTCGCTGTCGCGCCCGAGGCGTTCCGGGACGACCGCGTGCTGAACCTCTGGGGTGCCGCATGGCGGCCCGACGGACGGGCGCTGCCGGCGACCACCCCGGTCGACGGCACCCCGATCGCCGGCGCGCCCCGCCTCGACGGCGCCACCGCCCAGCAGGCCGTACACGCGGCCCTGGACCAGCACCGCGCCTGGCGGCAGCTCCCCCTGCCCGAACGGCGGCCCCGGATCGGCGCCACCCTGGACGCGCTCGCCCAGCACCGCGACCTGCTCGCCCTGCTGCTCGTCTGCCTCTCATCGGTCACGTGGTGGGTGGTGAAGACCGCGTCGACGCGATCTCCTGGGAACGCCAGAAGGGCGGCCTCGACGACTCGCC
>NZ_JBSGDB010000145.1:0-19126 GCF_053602155.1 Streptomyces sp. NPDC004561 | reverse complement strand
CTGCACCGATCTGGGCTACGACCTCGTGGCCCGGCAGCTGGCGGACCGCCTCGACCTGGCGTGAGGAGCCCGCTCCGGTACGGCAGCCCGAGCCCAGCCGCCCGTCCTTCGGCTCGCTCGGCAGCGTGAAGCCGAAGGAGGAGCCGGAGCCGGCGCCCGAGCCGGTGGCCGACATCCCGGTCGCCCCGCCGGTGCCGCCCGCGCCGCGGCCCGCCTACGCGGACAGCGCGGCCGAGGAGCTGGACGTGCCGGACTTCCTCAAGTGATAGGACTGCGCGAGAGCGTGAGCGGCGCGCACTTCGCCTTCACCGACCGGTGGGGCGGGGTGAGCGCCGCTCCGTATGAGGAGCTCAACCTCGGCGGCGCGGTCGGCGACACCCCGGAGGCCGTACGGGCCAACCGGGAACTCGCCGCCAAGTCGCTCGGGGTGGATCCCGCCCTGGTCGTCTGGATGAACCAGGTGCACGGCGCGGACGTGGCCGTGGTGGACGAGCCGTGGGGCGAGCGCCCGGTGCCCCAGGTCGACGCCGTCGTCACCGCCCGCCGCGGACTGGCCCTCGCCGTCCTCACCGCCGACTGCGTGCCGGTCCTGCTCGCCGACCCCGTCGCCGGGATCGCCGCGGCGGCCCACGCGGGCCGGCCCGGCATGGTCAAGGGGATCGTCCCCGCCGCCGTACGGGCCATGGTCGAACTCGGCGCCGCACCGGACCGGATCGTCGCCCGCACCGGCCCGGCCGTCTGCGGGCGCTGCTACGAGGTGCCGGAGCCGATGCGCGCCGAGGTGGCGGCCGTCGAGCCGGCGGCGCACGCTGAAACGAGCTGGGGCACTCCGGCGGTCGACGTGAGCGCCGGAGTGCACGCCCAGCTCGACCGGCTCGGGGTGTGCGACCGGGCGCAGTCACCGGTGTGCACGCTGGAGTCGGACGAACACTTCTCGTACCGCCGCGACCGCACCACCGGGCGGCTCGCGGGCTATGTGTGGCTGGACTGATGGGGCATGACGGACCGTAGGACCGAACTCGCCGCGAATCTGGCGAAAGTGGAGGAGCGCATCACCGCCGCGTGCGTGGCGTCCGGGCGCAAGCGGGAGGAGGTGACCCTGATCGTGGTCACCAAGACCTACCCCGCGAGTGATGTGCGGATCCTGTCGGAACTCGGTGTGCGCCATGTCGCCGAGAACCGCGACCAGGACGCCGCGCCGAAGGCCGCCGCCTGTGCGGATCTTCCGCTGAAATGGCACTTTGTCGGTCAATTGCAGACCAACAAGGTCCGTTCCGTGGTCGGTTACGCCGATGTCGTGCAGTCCGTCGACCGCGACCGGCTCGTCACCGCGCTCTCGAAGGAGGCGGTGCGGGCCGGGCGCGAGGTGGGCTGCCTGATCCAGGTGGCGCTCGACGCGGGGGCGAGCGGCCGCGGCGAACGCGGGGGCGTGGCCCCGGCGGGAATCGAAGAGTTGGCCGATCTCGTCGCCGGGGCGCCGGGGCTGAGGCTCGACGGGCTGATGACCGTCGCGCCGCTCACCGGCGAGTACGCGGGACGCGAACAGGCGGCGTTCGACCGGCTCATGGATTTGTCGACTGACCTGCGCCGAGCCCATCCGGCTGCAACCATGGTGTCGGCAGGGATGAGTGCGGACCTCGAACAGGCCGTGGCGGCCGGGGCGACACATGTGCGCGTCGGCACTGCGGTACTCGGCGTCCGCCCCAGGCTCGGGTAACGTCGCCAAGAAGTCGGACCACAGCAGAAAATATGGTCAGTACCCGCGAAGCGGGCACAACGACCACGTGGATCGCGGGCACTTGGCAGTCGTCAGCCGATCCACCACAGAGCGGAGGACTCAGAGCATGGCCGGCGCGATGCGCAAGATGGCGGTCTACCTCGGCCTCGTGGAGGACGATGGGTACGACGGCCGCGGATTCGACCCCGACGACGACTTCGAGCCGGAGCTGGACCCGGAACTCGAGCGAGACCACCGACGGCACGATTCGTCACACCAGTCGCATGGTGCACATCAGCCCCAAAGGGACGAAGAGGTACGACTCGTCCAACCGCCCGCACCTCGCGAGCCGGTGGCCCGTGCGACTTCGCTCGCCGCGGAATCGGGACGTCCGGCGCGGATCGCGCCCGTGGCGTCCATCACACAAGAACGTCAGTCCCTGGAGAAGAACGCACCGGTGATCATGCCCAAGGTCGTGTCGGAACGAGAGCCTTACCGGATCACCACGCTGCACCCGCGGACCTACAACGAGGCCCGTACCATCGGGGAACACTTCCGTGAGGGCACCCCGGTGATCATGAATCTGACTGAGATGGATGACACAGACGCCAAGCGACTTGTCGACTTTGCGGCCGGTTTGGTGTTTGGTCTTCACGGCAGCATCGAGCGGGTGACGCAGAAGGTGTTCCTGTTGTCTCCTGCTAACGTCGATGTCACGGCGGAGGACAAGGCCCGCATCGCAGAGGGCGGGTTCTTCAACCAGAGCTGAGACGCAGACCGGACCGAAGCCACGGAAGAGCACGGAAACAGGGGAGAGGGAAACGCAGGCCATGAGCGTGTTCGCGCAGGTGATCTACATCGCGCTGATGGTGTTCCTCGTCGTGCTCATCTTCCGGCTGGTCATGGACTACGTCTTCCAGTTCGCCCGCTCATGGCAACCCGGCAAGGCGATGGTGGTCGTACTGGAGGCCACCTACACTGTCACCGATCCACCGCTGAAGCTTCTGCGGCGGTTCATCCCGCCGCTGCGTCTCGGGGGCGTGGCGCTCGACCTGTCCTTCTTCGTACTGATGATCATCGTCTACATTCTCATTGCCATCGTGCAGAACTTCGTGAGATGAGCCTGTGGACGATCCGGTCTTGCCGACTGCCGATGACTACGTTGAGGTGAAGAGATGCCGTTGACCCCCGAGGACGTGCGGAACAAGCAGTTCACGACCGTCCGCCTCCGAGAAGGCTATGACGAGGACGAGGTCGATGCCTTCCTCGACGAGGTCGAAGCCGAACTGACCCGTCTGCTCCGCGAGAACGAGGACCTGCGCGCCAAGCTGGCCGCCGCGACGCGTGCCGCCGCGCAGAACCAGCAGAACGCGCGTAAGCCTCCGGAGCAGGACCAGCAGGGCATGCCCCAGCAGGGTATGCCGCAGCAGGGCATGCCTCAGCCGGGGATGCCGCAGCAGGGCATGCGAGGTCCCGGCGCGCCGGTGCCCGCCGGCATATCGGGCCCGCCGCAGCAGCAGATGGGTGGCCCCATGGGTGGCCCGCCCCAGCTGCCGAGCGGTGCCCCGCAGCTGCCCGCCGGCCCCGGCGGTCAGGGTGGCCCGCAGGGTCCCGGTCCCATAGTACGGGTCCCGATGGGCCAGGGGCCGATGGGTCAGGGTCCGATGGGTCAGGGCCCCATGGGCGGTCAGCCGCCCATGCAGCAGCAGATGGGTGGCCCGATGGGCGGTCCCATGGGTGGCCCCATGGGCGGTCCGATGGGCGGCCCCGGTCAGGGCCCCGGTGGCGACAGCGCCGCCCGAGTCCTCTCGCTGGCCCAGCAGACCGCCGACCAGGCGATCGCCGAGGCCCGCTCCGAGGCAAACAAGATCGTCGGCGAGGCCCGCAGCCGCGCCGAGGGTCTGGAGCGTGACGCCCGTGCCAAGGCCGACGCCCTGGAGCGGGACGCGCAGGAGAAGCACCGCGTCGCGATGGGCTCCCTGGAGTCCGCCCGCGCCACGCTGGAGCGCAAGGTCGAGGACCTGCGCGGCTTCGAGCGCGAGTACCGCACGCGTCTGAAGTCGTACCTCGAGTCCCAGCTGCGCCAGCTGGAGACCCAGGCCGACGACTCCCTGGCCCCGCCGCGGACCCCCGCGACGGCCTCGCTGCCGCCGTCCCCGGCGCCCTCCATGGCCCCGGCCGGTGCCCCGTCCTACGGCGGCAACCAGACGATGGGCGGCGGCCCCGCTCCGTCCGGCCCGTCCTACGGCGGCCAGCAGCAGATGACCCCCGCGATGACCCAGCCCATGGCTCCGGTCCGTCCGCAGGGTCCGTCCCCGATGGGCCAGGCGCCCTCGCCGATGCGCGGGTTCCTGATCGACGAGGACGACAACTGACAGGCCGCGGGAACTAGTACGACAACGGCGTCGGCAGCGTTCAGGGCGGGACCCCGGGCTTCGGTCCGGGGTCCCGCCCTTTTTACGCGGGTTGACGAGGGTGTCGGCGGGCTGCGGGACCGGACCCGACGCGATCGGACTCGGTGGACTCGGTGGAGGCGCCGATCCGGCACGGTCACGGGCGGGGTCCAGCTCGGATCCGGCGCCCGTGCTCGGGCGGCCGGGATGCGGTACGGGACCGAGTGGCGGTTCGCCACCCCCCCCCTCGCGCGGTGGAGGAATCGGAGAAGGGCCCGGCCCCACGGGGGAGCCGGGCCCTTCCTGGCCGGTGTCTACGCCTTGCGCAGGCGGAACGTGAGGGACAGGCCCTCGTCCGTGAACGGCTCGCCGTAGGTGCCGTCCGCCTCGCCCTGGGCGAAGTCGGTCGACAGGACCTCCTCGGCGATCAGCCCGGCGTGCTCGGACAGGGCCGCGATCACCGCCGGGTCCGTGGAGGTCCAGCGCAGCGCGATCCGGTCGGCGACGTCCAGGCCGCTGTTCTTGCGGGCCTCCTGGATCAGCCGGATCGCGTCACGGGCCAGGCCCGCCTGCCGCAACTCCTCGGTGATCTCCAGGTCCAGGGCGACCGTGGCCCCCGAGTCGGAGGCCACCGACCAGCCCTCGCGCGGCGTCTCGGTGATGATCACCTCGTCGGGCGCGAGCGTGATCGTCTCGCCGTCGACCTCCACCGAGGCCGTGCCCTGGCGCAGCGCCAGCGACAGCGCGGCCGCGTCCGCGTTCGCGACGGCCTTCGCCACGTCCTGGACCCGCTTGCCGAACCGCTTGCCGAGAGCACGGAAGTTGGCCTTGGCGGTCGTGTCCACCAGTGAGCCGCCGACCTCGGAGAGCGACGCCAGCGAGGAGACGTTCAGCTCCTCCGTGATCTGCGTGTGCAGCTCGCGGTCCAGGGCCTCGAAGCCGGTCGCCGCGATCAGCGCACGGGACAGCGGTTGACGGGTCTTGACGCCCGACTCCGCGCGCGTGGCGCGGCCCAGCTCCACCAGCCGGCGGACCAGGACCATCTGCCGGGACAGCTCGGGGTCGATCGCGGTGAGGTCCGCCTCCGGCCAGCCGGCCAGGTGCACGGACTCCGGCGCGCCCGGGGTGACCGGCACGACCAGGTCCTGCCACACCCGCTCGGTGATGAACGGGGTGATCGGGGCCATCAGCTTCGTGACCGTCTCCAGCACCTCGTGCAGGGTGCGCAGCGCGGCCTTGTCGCCCTGCCAGAAGCGGCGGCGCGAGCGGCGGACGTACCAGTTCGAGAGGTCGTCGACGAACGCGGACAGCAGCTTGCCGGCGCGCTGGGTGTCGTACGCCTCCAGGGACTGCGTCACCTGGTCGGTGAGCGCGTGCAGCTCGGACAGCAGCCAGCGGTCCAGTAGCGGGCGCTCGGCCGGGGCCGGGTCGGCCGCGCTGGGCGCCCACTCGGACGTACGCGCGTACAGCGCCTGGAAGGCGACCGTGTTCCAGTACGTCAGCAGGGTCTTGCGGACGACCTCCTGGATGGTGCCGTGGCCGACCCGACGGGCCGCCCACGGGGAACCGCCGGCCGCCATGAACCAGCGCACCGCGTCCGCGCCGTGCTGGTCCATGAGCGGGATCGGCTGCAGGATGTTGCCCAGGTGCTTGGACATCTTGCGGCCGTCCTCGGCGAGGATGTGGCCGAGACAGACGACGTTCTCGTACGACGACTTGTCGAAGACCAGGGTGCCGACGGCCATCAGCGTGTAGAACCAGCCGCGGGTCTGGTCGATCGCCTCGGAGATGAACTGCGCCGGGTACCGGCTCTCGAACAGCTCCTTGTTCTTGTACGGGTAGCCCCACTGCGCGAACGGCATCGAACCCGAGTCGTACCAGGCGTCGATGACCTCCGGCACGCGCGTGGCCGTCCTTCCGCAGTCCTCGTGCGGGCAGGCGAAGGTGACCTCGTCGATGTACGGGCGGTGCGGGTCGAGGTTCGACTGGTCGGCGCCGGTCAGCCGGGTCAGCTCCGCGCGGGAGCCGACGCAGGTGAGGTGGTCCTCCTCGCAGCGCCAGATCGGCAGCGGGGTGCCCCAGTAGCGGTTGCGGGACAGCGCCCAGTCGATGTTGTTGTTCAGCCAGTCGCCGTACCGGCCGTGCTTGACCGTCTCCGGGAACCAGTTGGTCCCCTCGTTCTCCTGGATCAGCCGGTCCTTGATGGCCGTCGTGCGGATGTACCAGGAGGGCTGCGCGTAGTAGAGCAGCGCGGTGTGGCAGCGCCAGCAGTGCGGGTAGCTGTGCTCGTACGGCAGGTGCCGGAACAGGAGACCGCGCTGCTTCAGGTCCTCGGTCAGCTTCTCGTCGGCCTTCTTGAAGAAGACGCCGCCGATCAGCGGCACGTCCTCCTCGAAGGTGCCGTCGGGGCGCACCGGGTTGACCACGGGCAGGCCGTAGGAGCGGCAGACCTTGAGGTCGTCCTCACCGAAGGCGGGGGACTGGTGGACCAGACCCGTACCGTCCTCGGTGGTGACGTAGTCGGCGTTGACCACATAGTGGGCGGGCTCCGGGAACTCCACGAGCTCGAACGGACGTTGATACGTCCAGCGCTCCATCTCGGCACCGGTGAAGGTCTGGCCCGTGGTCTCCCAGCCCTCGCCGAGCGCCTTGGCGAGAAGCGGCTCGGCGACGACGAGCCTCTCCTCGCCGTCGGTGGCGACGACGTAGGTGACCTCCGGGTGCGCGGCGACCGCCGTGTTGGACACCAGGGTCCAGGGGGTCGTCGTCCACACCAGGAGCGCGGCCTCGCCCGCGAGCGGACCGGAGGTGAGCGGGAAACGGACGTACACGGACGGGTCGACGACCGTCTCGTAGCCCTGCGCCAGCTCGTGGTCGGACAGGCCCGTGCCGCAGCGCGGGCACCAGGGGGCGACGCGGTGGTCCTGGACCAGCAGGCCCTTGCCGAAGATCTCCTTCAGCGACCACCAGACCGACTCCACGTACTCGGGGTCCATGGTCCGGTAGGCGTCGTCCAGGTCGACCCAGTAGCCCATGCGGGTCGTCAGCTCGGCGAAGGCGTCGGTGTGCCGGGTCACGGACTCGCGGCACCTGGCGTTGAACTCGGCGATGCCGTACGCCTCGATGTCCTGCTTGCCGGAGAAGCCCAGCTCCTTCTCGACGGCCAGCTCCACGGGCAGGCCGTGGCAGTCCCAGCCGGCCTTGCGGGCCACGTGGTAGCCGCGCATGGTGCGGAAGCGGGGGAAGACGTCCTTGAAGACGCGCGCCTCGATGTGGTGGGCGCCGGGCATGCCGTTGGCGGTGGGCGGGCCCTCGTAGAACACCCACTCGGGGCGGCCCTCGGACTGCTCCAGGCTCTTGGCGAAGATCTTCTGGTCGCGCCAGAAGTCGAGCACGGCGTGCTCAAGCGCGGGCAGGTCGACCTGGGCGGGCACCTGGCGGTACGTCGGCGCTGTCATCTGCGAGCATCCTCCAACGGACTTGCTGCCTTCCGTCGGAGGGACGAGAGCCTTCGATCCTGTGGACGCCGTGTGCGGCGCGCTCCCGCGGTACCACCCTCCTTGGCCCGCCGCCGTGCCGTACACGCCGGTGAGCCCCCTCATTGGGTTCGCGAAGCCGGGTCTAACGGCCCCGGCCTGTCGGCCGAGGCTTTCTTCCGGCGGCTCCGGGGTGATCTTCGCGTCGCGCTCGCCCCCGGGCTCACACCGTCCCCGGGTCGCTCTGGGCTGCGTACGCCGCTACTCGTCCCCATCCACGCTTTTCGCTCCGCCCAGTGTACGGCGCCGCGCGGACAGCGGCCGACCGCTTTTCGGGGCGGCCGGCGCGGTCGGCGGGGGAGCGGGTGGGATGACCCGAATGGCGAGGGTTCGGGTGCTCGCATCCGGGGATGCCCGGGCCTGGCGGATTACCCGGCGGGGAGCGGGGCACAACGGATGCAGGCCCGCTGCACGGGGGGGTGCGGGCGGGCGAATCGGGCGGTGTGCCCCGTTGCCGCGGGACTCAAGTCGATTTATCGTCCCAGCACGATTCGCGAGCAAGATCACAATATGTGAAGGGGCCGCGGCCATGGTGGCGAAAAAGACCGCCGTACAGCAGCCGGCGCCCGGCCGGGCCAGGGGCGCGGCCGTTTCCGGCGGTGCGGCTGCCTCCGGTGGCGAGGCCGGGAAAGCGGCCGGGAAGAACAGCACGCACACGAGGGCCGCGTCCCCCGGGCGGACCAAGCTCGTGAAGACGGCGCGGGCCCCCTCCGGCGACCCGCCGGGGGAGGAGGGCGGCGGCACAGGGCGTTCGAGAGGCGCCGCGGAGCGGGCCGGACCCGAACCGCTGCCCGGGGAGCCCGCGGCGAAGAGGACCTCGGCGAAGAAGGCGCCCTCGAGCACATCAGGGGCGGCGTCCGGGGAGGCGGCCGCCGGGACGGCGTCCGCCACCGGCGGGGCCACACGGAAGAAGGCGGCCGCCGGCATGGCCGCCGCGAAGAAGGCCACGGCCAAGAAGGCCGCGGCGAGGGAGGGGGACGCCGATGCGGTGGCCGAGAAGGCGGCCGCGAAGAAGGGAGCCGTCGTGAAGCCGGTCGTGGAGAAGGCGGCTGCCGCCGAGGAGGCCGCCGGGCACACGGCGGCGAAGAAGACCGCCGCCAAGAAGACGGCCGGGAGGACGACCGCCAAGAAGACGGCGGCCAAGAAGACGGCGGCCAGGAAGACGGCCACCGGCGAGAAGGCCGTCCGCGGGAAAGCCGGCGGCGGGCGCGCGGCCGCCGAGGGACCCGCCACGGCGCGGGACGGGAAGAGCACGGCCAAGAAAGCGGGCGCGGCGCGGGCCGCGAAGCAGACGGGAGCCACGACAGTGGTTGCGAAGAAGACTCCTGGCACGGCCACGGCGGAGACCGGCGTTCCCAAGGCGCGGATCGGCGCGGTGGAGCCCGGCGAGCTGGCGGTGCGCCCCGGCGAGGACCCCTGGACCGCGCCAGAGGTCGCGGAGGCCCGCTCGGAGCTGCAGTCCGAGATGGAGCGGCTGCGCGAGGAGATCAGCTCGTCCGAGGCGTCCCTCGTCGGCCTGATGCGCGACTCCGGCGACGGGGCGGGCGACGACCAGGCCGACACCGGGACCAAGAACATCACGCGCGAGCACGAGATGGCGCTCGCCGCCAACGCGCGCGAAATGCTGATCCAGACCGAGCGCGCCCTGGAACGGCTGGACGCGGGCACCTACGGCCTGTGCGAGAACTGTGGCGACCCCATCGGCAAGGCCCGTATGCAGGCGTTCCCCCGGGCCACCCTGTGCGTGGAGTGCAAACAGAAGCAGGAACGCAGGTCCTGAGCGTGCGGGCGGTGCCGTAGTCTCGTGCCCAGTCAGGCACCTAAGGTTGAGGGACTCACGTGGCAGAGGCGGAGCGCATCATCGGTACGCCGGACACCCCGGACGACGGCGGCGAGCGGACAGCGGCCGGAACGTCCGCCGGCTCCGCCGCGGCCGGCACCGGCGAGCAGCAGACCCCGGCGCAGCGGCGGCCCGGCCGCGGGCGCCGGATCGCCGTGCTGTTCGGCGTGGCCGCGTTCGCGTACGCCCTCGACCTGATCAGCAAGACGCTGGTGGTAGCCAAGCTGGAGGGCCACACGCCGATCAGGCTCGTCGGGGACCTGCTGGAGCTGCACGCCATCCGCAACCCGGGCGCCGCCTTCGGCTTCGGCGCGGCCTTCACCGTGATCTTCACGGTGATCGCCGCCGCGGTGATCGTGGTGATCATGCGCCTGGCCCGCAAGCTCTACAGCTTCCCCTGGGCGATCGCGCTCGGCCTGCTGCTCGGCGGCGCGCTCGGCAACCTCACCGACCGGATCTTCCGGGCGCCGGGCGTCTTCGAGGGCCAGGTCGTGGACTTCATCGCGCCCAAGGGCTTCGCGGTCTTCAACCTCGCCGACTCGGCGATCGTGTGCGGCGGCATCCTGATCGTGCTGCTGTCCTTCCGCGGCCTGGACCCGGACGGCACGGTCCACAAGGACTGATCGCGGGCAGGAGTTGTCCACAGGCCCGTTCGGTGGCCTTCGGCCCGTCCGGCATACTCGACGGGTGAGCACGATTCCCGAGATCCGTACCCTGCCCGTGCCCGACGGCCTGGAGGGCGAGCGCGTCGACGCCGCCATCTCCCGCATGTTCGGCTTCTCCCGCACGAAGGCGGCCGAGCTGGCCGCGTCCGGCAAGGTCCAGGTCGACGGCGCGGTGGTCGGCAAGTCCGAGCGGGTCCGCGGAGGCGCCTGGCTGGAGGTCGAGATGCCGCAGGCGCCCGCGCCGGTGCAGGTGGTCGCCGAGCCGGTCGAGGGCATGGAGATCGTGCACGACGACGATGACGTGGTCGTGATCGTCAAGCCGGTCGGCGTGGCCGCGCACCCCTCGCCGGGCTGGTCCGGCCCGACCGTCATCGGCGGACTCGCCGCCGCCGGCTACCGGATCTCCACCTCCGGCGCGGCCGAGCGCCAGGGCATCGTGCACCGCCTCGACGTCGGCACCTCCGGCCTGATGGTGGTCGCCAAGTCGGAGTACGCGTACACGTCGCTCAAGCGCCAGTTCAAGGAGCGCACCGTCGACAAGCGCTACCACACCCTGGTCCAGGGCCACCCGGACCCGACGAGCGGCACCATCGACGCCCCGATCGGCCGCCACCCCAACCACGACTACAAGTGGGCGGTGACGGCCGAGGGCAAGCCCTCGGTGACGCACTACGACCTCATCGAGGCCTTCCGAGCCGCCTCCCTGCTGGACGTGAAGCTGGAGACCGGCCGCACCCACCAGATCCGCGTCCACATGGCCGCCCACCGCCACCCTTGCGTCGGCGACCTCACCTACGGCGCCGACCCCACCCTGGCCAAGCGGCTGCGCCTGTCCCGGCAGTGGCTGCACGCCGTACGGCTCGGCTTCGAGCACCCGGGGGACGGGCGCTGGGTGGAGTTCGAGAGCGACTACCCCGAGGACCTCGGCAAGGCCCTCGACCAGGTCCGTGAGGAGACGTACGGGTGAGCGCCGCGTACACCGTCCGCGTCGCCGAGGACCCCGCCGACCGCGAGGCCTGCTTCGCGGTCCGCAAGGAGGTCTTCGTCGTCGAGCAGGGGGTGGACGAGGACATCGAGTACGACGCCTACGACGCGGTCGCCGTGCACGTGCTGGCGGTCCGCGCGGACGGCGCGCCGCTCGGCACCGGGCGGCTGCTGTCCGGCGAGGCGGCCGCGTCGAAGACCGGCGGGGACCCGGCGGTGGGCTCCCTCGGGCGGCTCGCCGTCTCCCGGGAGGCGCGCGGGCTCGGCGTCGGCGCCGCCCTCGTGCGGGCCATCGAGGACGCGGCACGCGCGCGTGGCCTCGGCGCGGTGGACCTGCACGCGCAGACCCACGCGCTGGGCTTCTACGAGCGCCTCGGCTACGAGGCGTACGGCCCGGAGTTCCCCGACGCGGGCATACCCCACCGGGCGATGCGCCGCGCCCTGTAGCGGCTGCCGAAAGCGCCGGTGAGCGGGGGTAAGGCAGCCCCGGCGGGCCGAAGGGGCCGGAACGGTCGGTGCGCGGACGGCGTGGCAGGCTTGAGGCCTGCCGTGTGATCGTCGACTCCCGGAGCGCCGGCCGTGGATCAGTTGGCTTTGCTGTTCGCCCTGCTGCTCGGGGCCCTGGTGAGCGTCCCGGTGGGGGACCGCTTCGGGGTGCCGGCGCCGGTGCTGATGACGCTGTTCGGCGGGGTCCTGGCGGTGGCCGACTTCGTGCCCAACGTGCACATCGCGCCCGAGCTGATCCTGCCGGGACTGCTGCCGCCGCTGCTCTACGCGGCCGTACGGCGGACCTCCTGGCGGCAGTTCGCGGCCAACAAGCGCCCGATCTTCCTGCTGGCCGTCGCGCTGGTGTTCGTGACCACGGTGTGTGTCGCGTATGTTGCCAGCGCCATCGTGCCCGGGCTGCCGATCGCCGCCGCCATCGCGCTCGGCGCCCTCATCGCCCCGCCCGACCCGGTCGCCGCGACCAGCGTCGCCGGGCAGCTCGGGCCGCCGCGCCGCCTGGTGTCGATCCTGGAGGGCGAGGGGCTCTTCAACGACGTCACGGCCATCGTGCTCTACCACGTGGCGATCGCCGCCGTCGTGAGCGGCACGTTCTCGGCATGGCAGGCCGGCCTCGCGCTGGTGCTGTCCGCCGTCGTCGCGGTGGTCGTGGGACTGCTGCTGGGCTGGGGCGCGAACCGGCTCATGGACCTGCTCGGCGATCCGACCCTCCAGATCGGCATGACCCTGCTGGTGCCGTACGCCTCCTACGTGCTCGCGGAGAAGCTGGGCGGTTCCGGCGTGCTCGCCGTGCTCACCACGGCCCTCTTCCTCGCGGAGTACGCCACCGGCGCCGACGACGTGATGACCCGGCTGGCCGGGCACACCTTCTGGGACATCATCGACACCCTCGTCACGGGCGTCGCCTTCGGGCTGATCGGCCTGGAGATGCACAGCGCCATCCGCACGGCGAGCGGGCGGTGGGGCGAGCTGCTCGGCTGGGCGGCCGCCGTCGTGGGCGTGGTCGTCGTCGTACGGCTGCTGTGGCTGCTGCCGGCGACCTGGCTGACCAAGCGGCTGCACGCCCGCCGGGACCTGGACGAGGAGATCCCGACGAGCTGGCGGGAGACCATCGTGATGTGGTGGTCCGGGATGCGCGGGGTGGCCTCGGTGGCGCTGGCGCTGGCCATCCCGCTGCGGACCGACAACGGGTCGCCCTTCCCCGACCGCGACGAGATTGTGTTCATCGCCTTCGGCGTGATCATCGCCACGCTGGTGCTCCAGGGGCTGACCCTGCCGTGGCTGGTGAAGCGGCTCGGGGTGCGGGCCGACTCCGAGCGTGAGAAGGAGGTCGAGAAGGAGCTGGCGGTGCGCGCCGCGAAGGCGGCCAAACGCCGGCTGCGGGAGATCGAGCAGGTGGAGGACCTGCCCGAGGAGCTGTCCGAGCAGATGCTGCGGCAGGCCTTCGACATCGGGATCCGGATCAGCCCGGACATGGGGGAGGAGGAGCGGCGGGAGGCGCACCACCAGCGGGCCCGGCGGCTCAAGCGGGTCCGGCGCATCCAGGGCGAGATGATGAGCGCGGCGCGGCACGAGGTGCTGGCCGCGCGGAGCGAGCCGGGGGCGGATCCGGAGATCGTGGACCGGGTGCTCAGACATCTCGATGTACGCAGCCTGCGGTAATACGAACAGGTTGCCTCTGTGGACAACCGCAAGCGGGGTCGGCGGCACGCTCCTACTCTCGGATCATGACTCGCAACATCGTGATCAGTGGTGGCGGTACGGGCATCGGGCTGGCGACGGCGCGGGCCTTCGCCGCGGACGGGGACCGGGTGCTGCTGCTCGGGCGGCGCGCGGAGGTGCTGGCGAAGGCGGGGGTGCCGGACGCGCTCACCCACGCGGCGGACCTGACCGAGCCCGCTGACGTGCGGGGCGTCGCCCGCTTCGTCGCCGACGAGTTCGGCACCGTCGACGTGCTCGTGCACAGCGCCGGAGGCTCGGGAGGCCTCGAAGCCCCGGCGGACAGCGACGACCCGCTGGACGGGGTGGCCCACGCCTGGACCCTCAGCTTCCGGCTCAACACCCTCAGCGCCGCGCTTCTCACCGAGGCGCTGAAGGAGCGGCTCGCCGAGCCGGGCGGCCGGGTGCTCTTCCTGAGCTCCATCGCCGCCCAGCGGGGCTCGGGCAGCGGCGCCTACGCGGCGGCCAAGGCCGCGCTGCACCCCTACGCCCACGACCTGGCACGCCAGCTGGGGCCACGGGGCATCACCGTGAACGTGGTCGCGCCCGGGTACGTCGAGGACACCGAGTTCTTCGGCGACGCGATGTCCGAGGAGCGGCGGCAGCTGCTCATCGCCGAGACCTCCACGGGCCGGGCCGGCAGACCCGGTGACGTGGCGGCGACCCTGCACTGGCTGGCCTCGCCCGCCGCCGCCCACATCACCTCACAGGTGATCCAGGTCAACGGGGGCGCCGAGCGGGGCCACTGACCCGCGGCCGGTCACCGCCGGCCGGTGCGCGGGAAGTCGTAGGCCTTGCGCAGGAAGTCGCTGTCGGGCGACGGCACGCGGTACGGCGGGAGCACCGCGTCCGAGGTGTTGACCCGGGGCAGCGCGTAGGGGTGCTCCGCCGACAGCCAGGTGATCATCTGCTCGCGGACCGCGACCCGCACCGTCCAGATGTCGTCCGCGTCCTTCGCGGTCACCAGCGCGCGCACCTGGATGGTGTTCGGTGTCGTGTCGGTCACCACCAGGCCGTAGGCGCGGCCGTCCCAGGCCGCGCACTGGCGCAGGATGTCGCGCAGCTTCTCGCGCATCGCCTCCACGGGCGCGCTGTGGTCGAGGTGCCAGTAGACGATGCCGGTCATCTGCGGGGTGCCCCGCGACCAGTTCTCGAAGGGCTTGGAGGTGAAGTACGACACCGGCATGGTGATCCGGCGCTCGTCCCAGGTCCGCACCGTCAGAAAGGTCAGGGTGATCTCCTCGACCGTGCCCCACTCCTTGTCCACGACGACCGTGTCGCCGATACGCACCATGTCGCCGAAGGCGATCTGGAGCCCGGCGAACATGTTCGACAGTGTCGACTGGGCGGCGACACCGGCCACGATGCCGACGACACCGGCGGAGGCCAGCAGGGAGGCGCCGGCCGCGCGCATCGCCGGGAAGGTCAGCAGCATCGAGGCCGCCGCGACCACGCCGACGATCGCCGACACCACGCGCATGATCAGCGACACCTGGGTGCGCACCCGCCGGACCCGCGCCGCGTCGTGGTGGATGCGCGCGTAGCGGCTGTACGAGGTCTCGACGATCGCGGCCGCGATCCGGATCACCAGCCAGGCCGCCGCCCCGATCAGCACCAGGGTCAGCGTCCGACCGATGCCGACGCGGTGTTCCTCGAGCAGTTGCGCCTGGTCGTAGGAGCCTCTGAGCAGGGCGGCGCAGATCACCAGCTGGAAGGGGACGCGGGCGCGCCGCAGCCGGTCCCACAAGGGGGTCTCTCGGTGGCGTGCGTCGGCCTTGCGTAGCAGCAGGTCCGTGGCCCAGCCGATGAGAACGGTCAGGAACACGGACCCGCCGATGACGATCACGGGACGGAGTACGGTCTCCATGCCTTCGAACGTAACCGGCTTCGGCGGCCGACGAACATGTGACTTCGGTGACGTGGTGGGTAGTGCCGAGATACGGCGGGGAGATTCCCTGCTGGCACCATGGCCTCATGAACATCATGCTTTTTCACTCGACCTACGGGCTGCGGCCCGCGGTGCGCGAGGCCGCGGACCGGCTGCGCGCGGCGGGCCACGAGGTGTGGACGCCGGACCTCTTCGAGGGGCGCACCTTCGAGACAGTCGAGGAGGGCATGGAGTCCAAGGAGCGGATCGGCAAGGAGGAACTGCTGAAGCGGGCCGTGCTGGCGGCGGCGCCGTACTCGGAACGGGGGCTGGTGTACGCCGGGTTCTCGCTCGGCGCCTCCGTCGCGCAGACCCTCGCCCTCGGCGACGACAAGGCGCGCGGGCTGCTGCTCCTGCACGGCACGTCGGACGTCGCGCCGAACGCGCACGTGGACGAGCTGCCGGTGCAGCTGCACGTGGCCGAGCCGGACCCGTTCGAGACGGACGACTGGCTGAGCGCCTGGTATCTGCAGATGGGCCGGGCGGGCGCCGACGTGGAGGTCTACCGGTACCTCGGGGCCGGGCACCTCTACACCGACCCCGAACTCCCCGACTACGACGCCGAGGCCGCCGAGACCACCTGGCGGGTGGCGCTCGGCTTCCTCGAGTCGCTGTAGCGGTCCGCTACACCGGGGCGTAGGTCCGCTCCACCTTCTGGGTGCCGCTGCGGGTGCGGTAGGAGCGCACCCACTTGGAGGTCGCGTTCGCGTCCGTGCGGTCGGACAGGACGTAGTAGTCCATCTGCGCGCGGTCGGCGGTGATGTCGAGCACGCCGTAGCCGTGCCGGTCGGTGTCCACCCAGTGGACGTGCCGGTTCGCGGCCTCGATGAGCGGCGCGGCGACCGCGGAGACCGTGCCCTCGGGAACCTTGACGATGTCGTCGAGGTTGTCGGAGGTCACCGATGTGATCACGAACTCGGTGGCCGCCGAGGGCGACAGCGGGTAGGTGCCCGCGTCCACCGGCACGTCGTTGGCCCAGGACATGTGGATGTCACCGGTCAGGAAGACGGTGTTGCCGATGCTGTTCGAGCGCAGGTGGTCGAGGAGCTCGCGGCGGTCGTGGGTGTAGCCGTCCCACTGGTCGGTGTTGACGCCGATGCCGTCCTGCGGCAGGTCGAGCAGCTTGGCGAGCGGCTTGAGCAGGTCGGCGGTGAGGGAGCCGACGACGAACGGCGCGATCATCACCGAGTTGCCGACCAGCCGCCACCTGGTGTCGGAGGCCTTCAGTCCCGCCTTCAGCCAGTCCAGCTGGGCGCGGCCGGTGATGGTCCGGTTCGGGTCGTCCACCGAGCCGTTGCCCGCGGACACCTGCTGGGAGCGGAAGGAGCGCAGATCCAGCAGGGACAGGTCGGCGAGCCTGCCGAAGCGCAGCCGCCGGTAGGTGGTGCCCTCGATGGCCGGGCGCACCGGCATCCACTCGAAGTAGGCCTGCTTGGCGGCCGCCCTGCGGGCGGTCCAGGTGCCCTCGGCGCCCTCGGTGTGGTTGACCGCGCCGCCCGACCATGCGTTGTCGGCGAACTCGTGGTCGTCCCAGATCGCGACGACCGGCGCCTTCAGGTGCAGGGCCCGCAGGTCGGGGTCGGTCTTGTACTTCGCGTGCCGGATCCGGTAGTCGGCGAGCGTGATGGTCTCGTTGGCCGGCGCGTGCGGTCGGACGACCGTGCCGCGTGCCGCGTACTCGCCGGACTTGTACTCGTAGATGTAGTCGCCGAGGTGCAGCCAGGCGTCCAGGTCGTTGCGGGCCGCGAGGTGCCGGTAGGAGGCGAAGTAGCCGGCCTCCCAGTTGGCGCAGGTGACCACGCCGAAGCGCAGTCCGGCCACGTTCGCGTCCGCCGCGGGCGCGGTGCGGGTGCGGGCCACCGGCGAGTCGGTGCCGCCGGCCGAGAACCGGAACCAGTAGTCGGTCGCCGGCTCCAGACCGCGGACGTCGGCCTTCACGGTGTGGTCGGAGGCGGCGGTCGCGGTGACGGAGCCCTTGGCGACGACGCTGGTGAGCGCCTTGTCCCTGGCGACGACCCAGCTCACCTCGGTGTCCGGGCCCATGCCGGAACCGGGTATGGCACCGGAGGTCGGAGTCACGCGGGTCCACAGCAGGACGCCGTCGGGCAGCGGGTCGCCGGAGGCGACGCCGTGCAGGAAGGCGGGGGTGTCCGCGGCGGCTCGGGCCGGCAGGGCGGCGGCGAGGGGGCCGGCCAGTACAGCGGTCGCCGCCGCGGCCTTGACGACCGTACGGCGGCGAGGGGAGAAGGAGTTGCGGCCTTCGGCGGCCGGAAGTGATCTGTTTCGACTGGTCACGGATGATCAGGTTACTGACCAGTACGCACGCGAGAGCGGGCGAACTCCCGATGTTCGCCCGCTCTTCACGGGAAGATCGGATTCCGCCGGGCCGTCAGCCCTTGAGAGCCGCGTCCACCACCCTGTCGAAGTCGGCCACCGTCAGCAGCGGGCTGCCGCCGTTGAGCTGCTTGCCGTTCATGACGAAGCCCGGGGTGCCGGTCACGCCGTCCTTGTTGTCGTCGAAGGTCTTCGACATGCGCATCGCCCAGGCGTCGTAGGTGCCCTTCTTGACCGCGTCCTGGAACTTCGTGTTGTCCTTCAGCGCCGGGACGGTGTTCGCGACCTGGATGAGGTAGTTGTCGTCCTTGAACTTGTCGGCCGTCTCGTCCGGGTGCCACTTCGCCGAGTACAGCGCGGACTTGTAGTCGAGGAACGCCTCGGGGCTGACGTTCAGCGCGGCGCCGAGGGCGCTGAGGGCGTTCTTGGAGCCCTCGCCGTTGTCGTGCAGGTCGATGAACGTGGCGCCGACGTACTGGAACTTGAACTTGCCGTCGTCGATGTCCTTCTTCACGGTCGAGCCGACGGTCTGCTCGAACTGGGCGCATATCGGGCAGCGCGGGTCCTCGTAGATCTTGAGGGTCTTCTTCGCGGTGTCCTTGCCGATGACGACCGTGGTGCCGTCCGTGCCGGAGGTGTTGGCCGGTGCGACGACCGTGGCGGTCTTCATGCCCTCCCAGTGGCTGGGCTTGTTGGCCTGGACGACGGCGTAGCCGATGCCGCCGGCCGCGGCCAGCACGGCCACGACCGAGGCGGCCACGATGAGCTGCCGCCTGGTCTTGGCGCGCTTGGCCTGACGCTCGCGCTCCTCGCGCAGCCGTTCCCGGGCCGCCGTCTTCGACGTCTGGCTGTTCCGCTTGCTCATGATGAGTGATCTCCGTGTGGGACGCGCACATGCCGTACGCGGGATACGTGTGGGGGACTCGGTTTGCTCAGGCCCCGCCGCTCAGCAGGCGGCGGGAGCGGGCGAGCACGGTGGTCCACGCCGTCCCAGGGAGTGCACGAGAAGCCGGTCGCGGGCGGCGGCCGGCCGCGGGGCCGGGCGGGGCAGCCGACGGGCGGGGGCCGGCCGTACGGCGCCCGCCGCGACCGCCAGCAGCAGCGGCCGGAAGGTGGTGGCGGCGACCGCGCGCAGCAACTGGGTCAGCGCCCGCTCGCCCCGGCGGAGCCAGGCGGCGGCGAGCAGGCCGACCCCGATGTGCGCGGCGAGCAGCAGCCAGGCGGTGGCCGGGCTCGCGTGGGCGAGCAGGGCCCCGGTCCGCCCGGAGGCGCCGGTCATCTGGGCCAGGGGGGTGCCGACCGCACCGCCCTGGCACAGCACGTCGAAACCGACCGCGTGCAGCGGGCCCGCGATCGGGCCGCCCGCCCGGCCGTAGCAGGCGTTCTGGCCGGTGGTGAACACCGTGTCGGCGGCCAGCTCCAGAGGTATCAGCAGGGCCGCGATGCGGCCGAGGCCGCGCTCGCGGCCCGCCAGCGCGTACGCGGTGACGAACACCCCGGCGGCGAC
>NZ_JBSGDB010000144.1:0-19306 GCF_053602155.1 Streptomyces sp. NPDC004561 | reverse complement strand
CTTGACCACGCCGTACACACACGTCGCCGTGGCCTGCGGGTAGAGGGTCTGGCAGCCCGGACGTCGGCGCCTTCCCCGCGGCGGCCTGGCTGCGCGCCCTGCGCCGGGCGATAGCGACGGCGCCGTCACTGGCGTACGACTACGGCGACCCGCGCGGCCGGATCGAGCTGCGCACGGCGCTCTCCGGCTATCTGGGACGGGCCCGCGGGGTGCTCGCGCGCCCGGAGCGGATCGTCATCACCTCCGGGTACGTGCAGGGTCTGGCGCTCCTCACGCGCGTGCTGGACGGCGCGACCGTCGCCATGGAGGACCCCGGGCTGGCGTTCCACCGGGAGGTCGTGCGGCGCAACGGCGGCACCGTGCGGCCGGTGCCGGTCGACACGCGCGGGGTGCGGCCGGGCGAACTGGGCGAGGCGGCCGCGGTGGTGGTCACCCCCGCTCACCAGTACCCGACCGGCGTCACCCTGCACCCGGAGCGGCGGCGGGCGCTCGGCGACTGGGCACGCGCGCGTGGCGGCCTCATCGTCGAGGACGACTACGACGGCGAGTTCCGCTACGACCGCCAGCCCGTGGGTGCGCTGCAGGGCATGGCGCCCGGGCAGGTCGTCTATCTCGGCACCGCCTCCAAGACGCTCGGCCCCGCGCTGCGGCTCGGCTGGATGGTGCTGCCGCCGCACCTGGTCGACGCGGTCGCCGACGCCAAGCTGCACAGCGACCACCACACCGAGACCATCGGCCAGCTCGCGCTCGCCGAACTGATCGACAGCCACGCCTACGACCGGCATGTGCGCGCGTGCCGGCTCCGCTACCGGCGCCGCCGCGACCGGTTGCTGGACCGGCTCGGGACGCACCGGGGCGTCCGCGGGATCGCGGCGGGGCTGCACGCGCTGATCGAGGTGCCCGACGAGGCCGAGGCGCTCGCCCGCGCCGAGGCGGAGGGCCTCGCGCTCGGCGCCCTCGGCGACCACTGGCACGCCCCCGGCCGCGACCGGCCGCAGGGCCTGGTCGTCGGCTACGGCACGCCCCGCGAACGGGCGTACCCGCAGGCGCTGGAGGTGCTGGCGAAGGTGCTGGAAACGGGCCGCTGAGACGGCCTTCTCGTCGGGCCGGCGGCCGGCTGCGCCAGGGGGCCGGCCCGGCAGACGGCCTCAGAGGGCCGGGTCGTGGTCGTGCAGGATGCGCTGGAAGAGCCGGCAGTCGCGCCATTTCCCG
The DNA here is from genome assembly GCF_053602155.1 of Streptomyces sp. NPDC004561. NCBI lineage: Bacteria > Bacillati > Actinomycetota > Actinomycetes > Kitasatosporales > Streptomycetaceae > Streptomyces > Streptomyces sp. NPDC004561. Next base: position 18,094 of record NZ_JBSGDB010000144.1, on the reverse strand, counting down.
TCGATGTGCAGGTAGTTCGGGGCCGTGCCGATCTGCTCGAACCCGCACTTCGCCAGCACCCGCTGCGAACCGGCGTTGCCCACCAGCGTGGACGCCTCGATCCGGTGCAGCCCCACCACGTCCCGCGCGATCCGGCAGACCCGCCGCACGGCGGCGCTGGCCAGCCCCCGGCCCTGCTGGTCGGCGGCGACCCAGTACCCGAGGTACGCGCTGCAGAAGGGGCCCCGGGAGATCCCGGTCAGGGTGACGGCCCCGACGATCCGGCCGTCCGCCTCCTGCAGCACGAAGGGCACCGCGGCCCCCTCGGCGAACAGCCGCAGCAGTCCCTCGACGCGCTCCGCCTGCCCTTCCGGGGTGAAGAAGAAGTCCGGCCTCACCGGCTCCCACGGTCTGAGGTGCGCGCGGTTCTCGGTGTAGGCCGCGGACAGCGCGCCCGCGTCCGCCCCGGCGACGAGCCGCAGCGTCACACCGGCCGCTATCTCCCCCTCGTCGATGCGCATGCCCTCATCATGCCCGGCGGTCATGCCGTGAGGAGTGAAGGATCCTTCTTCCACTTGAGAATCTTGTCGAAGCTGACCACCGTGCCGCCCCGGCCGGGCTTGGCGCCGATCTGGACGTGGTCGGCGAGTTCCCGGATCAGACAGAGCCCGCGGCCGTGCTCGGAGTCCGGGCGGGCGGGCCGGATCTCCTGGGTGCGGGAGAGACCGGGTCCGGAATCGGCCACTTCGATACGGCACTTCTCACCGTCGAGATAGGCGGTCACCCGGTACGCCTCCGAGAGGCCGCCGCCGGGGGCGCCGCCACCGTGCTCGACGGCGTTCGCGCAGGCCTCGCTCAGGGCGACGGACAGGTCGTAGGAGATCTCCGGGTCCACGCCGGCCGTCTCCATGGTGCCGATCAGCAGCCGCCGCGCGAGCGGCACACTCGCGGCCTCGCGCCGCAGATGGAGTGACCACCAGATGCTCATGCTCCAGCCTCCCGGCCGCGGCTCGACTACCGTTACGTATTGCCGCGCGTAGGTGGCCGTAAGCACTCCGTCGACGTGACTCCGCCCATACGGTCGATGCGCCCCGGGATGAATCGGTGTATGAGGGACGTACCCACGCCCCTGCCGCGGGGCGCCCGCAGGCGCGGTGCGATGATGAGCGCGCCATGTCTGCCCCCCACCCGCGCACGGCGCGTCCCGGAGCCGGGCTCCGGATCCTGCGGGCCGCGGTGTTCGCCGCGGTCTGCGTCGTGCTGGCCGCGGCCGGGCACACCCTGGCCTCCTGCGCGCGCGTGCCGCTGTGGACGCTCGGCGCGGGCTTCCTCGGCTCCCTGCTGCTCGTGGCACCGCTCACCGGGCGGGCCCGCTCGCTGCCGGGCATCGCCGGGCTCCTCGCGCTCGGCCAGACCGTGCTGCACACGCTGTTCGGGCTGGGCCAGCACGGGACCGCCGGTGCCATGACCATGGGTCCGGCCGGCCCGGCCGGCTCCTCGCTCAGCGACTCCGCGCTGGTCGAACAGGCGACACGGCTGCTGTGCGGGTCGAGCGCCGCCGCCCTCACCCCCGGGCACGCCTACCACGTGCTGCTCGCCGCGCACCTCGTCGACCGCTCCGGCCGGCCCCTGGCCGCCATGGGCCCGATGCCCCACGCGTACGACGCCGCCGGACCCTCCGCGGCGATGCTGCCCTCGCTGCCGATGCTGCTCGGCCACGTCCTCGCGGCCGTCGCCACCGGCTGGCTGCTGCGCCGCGGCGACCTGGCGCTGCTGCGGCTGCTCGAACTTTCGGCGCACGGGGTCACGGAGGGGGCGCTCGTCCGATCCCTGCGCGCGGCGCTCGCGCTGGCGCACGCCCTGTGCGCCGGGCTGCTGCCCGCCGTCGAGCCGGTTCCGCGCGGCCGTCGTACCGCCCGGGACGAGGCGCCCGCCCCGCACACCACCGCACTCCAGCACACGGTGATCAGGCGCGGCCCGCCCGCCGCCGCACTCCTCCTCGCCGCCTGACGCGACGCGACCGCTCCACCCCCGGTGGGCAGAGGCCGCCGTCGCGCGGCACACGCGTGTCGCAGCCGTGCCCCGACCGATCGGCACGGCCACGCGTACGCGTGCCTCTTCCCCACACCGGAACTCTCACAGTGGAGTGCTCCTGCCATGCAGGTTTCCCGTATCGCCTCTCGTCGTACGGTCCGCCGGCTCACCACGGCCGCCGCAGCCGCGGGCACGGCCGTCCTCGCCCTGTCCGCCCCGGCCTTCGCGCATGTCACCGTGCAGCCCGAGGGCACCGCAGCCAAGGGCGGCTACGCGGTCGTCGACTTCAAGGTCCCCAACGAGCGCGACAACGCCTCGACCACCAAGGTCGAGGTGACCCTCCCGGCCGACCACCCGCTGGCCTCCGTCATGCCCGAGCCGGTCCCCGGCTGGAACGTGCAGGTCACCAAGTCCAAGCTGGCCAAGCCGCTGACCGTGCACGGCGAGAAGATCGAAGAGGCCGTCACCAAGGTCACCTGGACCGCCGACGGCAAGGGCATACGGCCCGGCTACTTCCAGAAGTTCCCGCTCTCCGTCGGCGCCCTGCCCGACAACACCGGCCGGCTCGTGTTCAAGGCGCTCCAGACGTACTCCGACAAGGAGGTCGTGCGCTGGATCGAGGTGCCGCAGAACGGCGGGGACGAGCCGGCGAACCCGGCCCCCGTGCTGCGGCTGTCCGCCGCGGCCGACGACCACCACGGCACGGCGGCGACCGCCGAGGACGCCTCCGACGAGACCGGGAGGACGGCCGCCGCCGCGGACTCCGGCGGCGGCGGTGACACCACCGCGCGCGTGCTCGGTGTCGCCGGCATCGTCGTCGGCGCCGCGGGCGTCGCCTACGGCGTCCTCGCGGGCCGCCGCCGCACCGCCTGAGCCCACCGTTCCACATCGCGCACCGGGGCGTGCGAGGCTCTCGTACGACCCCGGTGCGCACCGGAGTTCTCACAACTGGGACATTTCTCTATGCGTAAGAAGACGTTCGCCACGGCCGCGCTGCTCGCCGCCGCCACCCTGACCCTCTCCGCGTGCGGCAGCGGGAGCGACGACAAGTCGCCGGTCTCCGCGGTCTCGGAGGCATCCGGCTCGGGCAAGGCCGCCACCGTCCTCGACCAGCCCTTCGCCAAGCCGGACCTGGTCCTCACCGACACGCACGGCAAGAAGTACGACCTCCGCGGGGAGACCAAGGGCCACCCGACCCTGATCTACTTCGGCTACACGCACTGCCCCGACATCTGCCCGACGACGATGAGCAACATCGCCGTGGCCAAGAAGGCGCTGCCCCAGGCCGAGCAGAACGACCTCAGGGTCGTGTTCGTCACCACCGACCCCGGCCGCGACACCCCGGCCGAGCTGGGCAAGTGGCTCAAGGGCATCGACCCGCAGTTCATCGGCCTGACCGGGGACTTCGCCACCATCCAGGCCGGCGCCCGCTCCCTCGGCGTCTCCGTGGAGCCGACGGCGAAGGACAAGAACGGCAAGCTCGTCTCCGTGCACGGCACCCAGGTCTTCGCGTTCTCGCCGAAGAACGACGGGGGCTACCTCTTCTACAAGGACGACGCCACGGTCGACGACTACACCAGGGACCTGCCCAAGATCGCCAAGGGGGAGACCCCGTGAGGCGCCGAGCCGTCCTGACCGCGGGCGCGCTCGCCGGCGCCCTCGCCCTCACGGGCTGCTCCGGGTCCGGTCCGGACTCCGGCCCCGGCAGGGCCGAACTGTCCGTCAGCGCCTCCTACATGCCCCAGCCGGTCTCCGCCGACATGGCCGCCGGCTTCCTGACGATCACCAACAAGGGCGGGGCACGCGACGAGCTGACCTCGGTCACCAGTGACGTCGCCGGCGAGATCACCATGCACAGCACCGTCGGCGGCGCCATGCAGGAGAAGTCCTCGTTCGACGTCCCGCCCCATGGCCGGCTCGTGTTCAGAAGCGGGGGCAACCATCTGATGTTCGAGAAGCTGAAGCGCAGGCCGGCGCAGGGCCAGACGATCACCCTGAAACTCGGATTCGCCAAGTCCGGGCCCCTCACCGTCGAGATGCCGGTGAGGTCCGCCACGTACAACCCGTCGACCGGACACTGACGGAGGGACCATCGTGACCCGGACCATCACCCCCCGCCTGCGGACGCTGGTGCTGCTGTTCCTCGCCGTCGCCGGCGCACTGCTGGCGGGCGCCGCACCGGCCTCCGCGCACGCCGCGCTGACCGGCAGCGACCCCGCGCAGGGGGTGGTGGTCAAACAGGCACCCAGCCAGGTCTCGCTCACCTTCTCCGAGAAGGTGGCGATGAACGACGACTCCCTGCGCGTCCTCGACCCCCGGGGCAAGCCCGTCCAGACCGGCAAGCCCGACAACGTGAGTGGGACCACGTACGCCGTGCAGCTCAGGAGCGGTCTGGGCAAGGGCACCTACACGGTCACCTACCAGGTCGTCTCGGACGACAGCCACCCCGTCTCCGGCGCCTACACCTTCTCCATCGGGGCGCCCTCCCAGACGGTCGTCTCCGGCGCGGGGCCCACCGCGGGCGGCGGAGCCGTGGGCTGGCTGTACGCCGTCGGGCGGTACGTGTCGTACGCCGGGTTCATCGTGCTCGCGGGCGGCGCGGCCTTCGTGCTCGCCTGCTGGCGGCCCGGCGCGGGCGTACGGGCCCTGCAGCGGCTGGTCGTGGGCGGCTGGCTGGCGCTCACCGCGGCCACCCTGTGGCTGCTGCTCCTGCGCGGCTCGTACACCACCTCGGGGAAGTTCGCCGACGTCTTCGACCTCAGCCTGCTCGGCCAGGTGCTGCAGACCAAGACGGGCGCCACCCTGGTCTCCCGGCTGCTGCTGCTCGCCGCCGCCGCGCTGTTCATCGCCGTCCTCTTCGGCGCCTACCACCGGCGCGAGGAGGGCGAGGAGAAGCGGGACCTCACCTTCGGGCTCGCGGTCGGCGGCGTGGTCGTCGCGGCCGGGCTCGCGACCAGCTGGGCGATGGCCGAGCACGCCTCGGTCGGGCTCCAGCCCGGCATCGCCATGCCCGTCGACGTGCTCCACCTGCTGGCCGTCGCCGGCTGGCTGGGCGGGCTCACCGCCCTGCTCGTCGCCCTGTACCGGGCGCCCGCGGACACCCCGGTCGGGGCCGCCGCCGTCCGCCGCTTCTCCCAAACGGCCTTCGGCTGCGTGATCGCGCTCGTCGCGACCGGCGTCTACCAGTCCTGGCGCCAGCTCGGCTCCTGGTCCGCGTTCACCGACACCCGGTACGGGCAGCTGCTGCTGGTCAAGATCGGACTCGTCGCGCTGATGGTCGGCATCGCCTCCGTGTCCCGGCGCTGGACCGGCCGCCTCGCGGACCCCGTCGCCGTCGCCGAGAAGGCAGGGGAGCCCGCCGAGGAGCACGTGCCCGCCTCGAAGACGGCCGGCGGCGGGAACTCCGAGCGGGACGCCCAGCTCGCCCGGCAGCAGGCCGCGATGGACACCGCGCGGCAGAAGCGGCAGCGGGACGCCGACCCGAACCGCTTCGGGCTGCGCCGCTCGGTCCTCGCCGAAGCCGGTGTCGCGGTCGTCCTGCTCGCGGTCACCACCGCGCTCACCCAGACCGAGCCCGGCCGCACCGAGCTGGACGCCAAGGCCGCCACCTCCTCCACCGGCTCCGCCACGGCCCCCTCGAACGGCGCGCTGACCCTGGACATGCCCTTCGACACCGGAGGCGCCAACGGCAAGGGCGTCGTGAGCATCGACCTCGACCCCGCGCGCGTGGGCACCAACGAGATGCACGTCTTCGTCCAGAAGCCCAATGGCCAGGCCTTCGACATCCCGGAGGTGAAGGTCGACTTCACCCTCGAGGCGAAGAAGATCGGCCCGCTTCCCGTGACCCCCGAGCACATCACGACCGGCCACTGGTCGGCGGACGCGCTGCAGATCCCGATGGCCGGCGACTGGAAGATCGCCGTCACCGTGCGCACCTCCGACATCGACCAGGTGACCGTCTCCAAGAACGCGCAGATCGGCTGAACGACCCATGCCCGAACAGTCCATTCCGCAGGCCCGCACCCCGCAGGCCCCCACGCCGGAGCCGCGTTCCGGGGCGGCCGGCCTCTCCCGCCGCACGCTGCTCGGCACCGCGGGCGCCACCGGGCTCGTGCTCGGCGCGGCCGGCGGGGCCGTGGGCTACGCCGCCGCGCCCGCCCCGGCCACCCCCCTGACCTCCGTGGGCTCCGACCGGGCGATGTTTCACGGGAAACATCAGCCCGGCATCACCGAGAACCTCCAGGCCTGCGGGCATCTCGTCGCCTTCGACCTGGCGGCGGGCGCGGGCCGCACGGAGGCGGCGGCCCTGCTGCGCCGCTGGTCGGCGACGGCCGAGCGGCTGATGGCCGGTGAGGCGGCCCCGCACGACGACACGGACGTGGCCCGGGACGCGGGCCCCTCCTCGCTGACGATCACCTTCGGCTTCGGCCACACCTTCTTCGCCAGGACCGGTCTGGGCAAGCAGCGGCCCAGCGCCCTGGACCCGCTGCCGGACTTCTCGTCCGACCATCTCGACAAGACGCGCAGCGACGGCGACCTGTGGGTGCAGATCGGCGCGAACGACGCCCTGGTCGCCTTCCACGCCCTGCGCGCCGTGCAGAAGGACGCGGGCGGCGCGGCCCGCGTCCGCTGGCAGATGAACGGCTTCAACCGCACCCCGGGCGCCACCGCCCGCCCCATGACGGCCCGCAACCTCATGGGCCAGATCGACGGCACCCGCAACCCGAAGCCGGCCGACGCCGACTTCGACCGGCGGATCTTCGTGCCCTCCTCGGGCGAACCCGCGTGGATGGCGGGCGGCTCCTACGCCGTCGTGCGCCGCATCCGCATGCTCCTGGACGACTGGGAGAAGCTGTCCCCGTCCGCCCAGGAGCAGGTCATCGGGCGCCGCAAGGACAACGGGGCGCCGCTGTCGGGGGGCGACGAGACGACCGGGATGGACCTGGAGAAGACCGACGGCAAGGGCGGGTACGCCGTCCCGATCAACGCGCACGCCCGGATCACCCGGCCCGACCAGAACGGCGGCGCGGCCATGCTGCGGCGCCCGTTCTCCTACCACGACGGCTTCGACGCGGACGGCACGCCGGACGCCGGTCTGCTCTTCGTCTGCTGGCAGGCCGACCCGCTGCGGGGCTTCGTCCCGGTGCAGCGCAAGCTGGACCGCGGCGACGCGCTGTCGCAGTTCATCCGGCACGAGGCGAGCGCGCTGTTCGCCGTGCCGGGCGGGGCGGCCGAGGGCGAGTACGTGGGGCAGCGGCTGCTGGAGGGCTGATCCGAGGTACGTTCGAAGCCTGGTCCCGGTCGGCCGGCATGGTTTAAACCACCCGGTCGAGTGGTCGTCGTGAGACACCCGGGCTACGGCGTCCTGGGGCCATTAGGGTGAGGACATGCCAGCGAGCTATGCGTATCTCGGCCCGGAGGGCACCTTCACCGAGGTGGCCCTGCGCACGCTTCCGGAGACGGCCACCCGTGAGCTGATCCCGTACGTGTCGGTGCAGTCCGCGCTGGACGCGGTGCGGGCCGGCGAGGCCGAGGCGGCCTTCGTGCCGATCGAGAACTCCGTCGAGGGCGGCATCACCACCACCCTGGACGGTCTGGTCGCGGGCGAGCCGCTGATGATCTACCGCGAGGTGCTGCTCTCCATCACCTTCGCGCTGCTGGTCCGGCCCGGCACGAAGCTCGCGGACGTCAAGACGGTCTCCGCCCATCCCGCGGCCCAGCCGCAGGTGCGCAACTGGCTGCGGGCCAACCTCCCGGACGCGACCTGGGAGTCGGCCGCCTCCAACGCGGACGCCGCCCGGCTGGTCCAGGAGGGCCGCTACGACGCCGCCTTCGCGGGCGAGTTCGCCGCCGCCCGGTACGGCCTCGAGGCCCTGGAGACCGAGATCCACGACGCGGAGAACGCGCAGACCCGGTTCGTCCTGGTCGGCCGCCCCGCCCGGCCCGCCGCGCCGACCGGCGCCGACAAGACCTCGGTGGTGCTCTGGCAGCGCGACGACCACCCCGGCGGTCTGCGTGACCTGCTCGGGGAGTTCGGCTCGCGCGGTATCAACCTGATGCTGCTGCAGTCCCGGCCGACCGGCGCCGGCATCGGCAACTACTGCTTCTGCATCGACGCCGCGGGCCATATCTCCGACCGGCGGATGGCGGAGGCGCTGACGGGGCTGAAGCGGATCTGTCTGCAGGTGCGGTATCTCGGCTCGTATCCGCGCGCCGACATCCAGCCGGACGCGGCCCGGCCCACGCGGCCGGGGACCTCGGACGAGGAGTTCATGGCTGCGGCGGACTGGGTGGCGCGCTGCCAGGACGGCCGCTTCTAGCCAGTCCTACCTGCATACCATCGTTATCCACAGAGGTTATCCACAGGCACTCTTCTCGACCTGGGGACAAGTCGACAGCGAAGTGCCACTCAGTCGACAAATCGCCCTACAGCCCCCAGGCGGGGTAACCGGCGCCCGCATCACCCTTCGTCCACCCGTTTCCTTTGGTTCATCTTTTGGGACGACCGTTTTCCACCCGAAAGTGGGCGTCGATCCACTTTGACCGTGGAATTCTTCCGTCCGTTCGACAGTTCCGGAGTGATCAATTCCGGCTTCCACAGGCCTTCCACACAGCCTGTGGATAACTCTTCCGGAGGTGTGGATCCCTGTGGACAACCGGGCCGCCAAGTCCCGTTCTCCACAAGGAAATCCGGTCAACCGGGCGCCCGGGGCATGCCCCGTCCCAGGGAGTGAGACACTTTCCCTTGACACGCTCGGCAATTAGCGCATAACGGAACGTAAGTCGCGAATCAGAACGCGCCGGAATAGCGATTCGTGAGCGGCAACCCGGCACCGGTAGCCTTGGCCCCGTGATTGACCTTCGCCTGCTCCGTGAGGACCCCGACCGTGTGCGCGCGTCCCAGCGCGCCCGTGGAGAGGATGTCGCGCTCGTCGACTCCCTCCTGTCTGCCGACGAGCGGCGCAGGTCCTCCGGCGTCCGCTTCGACGAGCTGCGCGCCGAGCAGAAGCAGCTCGGCAAGCTCATCCCCAAGGCCACCGGCGACGAGAAGGCCGAGCTGCTCAAGCGCGCCGAGCAGCTGAAGGCCGACGTCAAGGCCGCCGACGCCGAGCGCGACGCGGCCGACGCCGAGACCCATGAGCTGCTGCTCCAGCTCGGCAACCTCGTCCACCCCGGCGTCCCCGTCGGCGGCGAGGAGGACTTCGCCACGCTGGAGACGCACGGCACCATCCGCGACTTCGCCGCCGAGGGCTTCGCGCCCAAGGACCACCTGGAGCTGGGCCAGCTGCTCGGCGCCATCGACGTCGAGCGCGGCGCCAAGGTCTCCGGCTCCCGCTTCTACTTCCTCACCGGCGTCGGCGCCCTGCTGGAGCTGGCGCTGGTGAACGCGGCCATCGCCCAGGCCACCGCGGCCGGCTTCACGGCGATGCTCACCCCGGCGCTGGTCCGCCCGCAGTCCATGGCCGGCACCGGCTTCCTCGGCCAAGCGTCCCAGGACGTCTACCACCTCGACAAGGACGACCTGTACCTGGTCGGCACCTCCGAGGTACCGCTGGCGGCGTACCACATGGACGAGATCATCGACGCCGACCGGCTGCCGCTGCGGTACGCGGGCTTCTCGCCCTGCTTCCGCCGCGAGGCCGGCTCGCACGGCAAGGACACGCGGGGCATCTTCCGCGTGCACCAGTTCGACAAGGTCGAGATGTTCTCGTACGTCGCTCCCGAGGACTCCCAGGCCGAGCACCAGCGCCTGCTGGAGTGGGAGAAGCAGTGGCTGACCTCGCTGGAGCTGCCGTTCCGCGTGATCGACGTCGCCACCGGTGACCTCGGCGCCTCGGCCGCCCGCAAGTTCGACTGCGAGGCGTGGATCCCGACCCAGGGCAAGTACCGCGAGCTGACCTCGACCTCGGACTGCACCGAGTTCCAGTCCCGCCGGCTGTCGATCCGGGTCCGCGACGGCAAGCAGGTCAAGCCGCTCGCCACCCTCAACGGCACGCTGTGCGCCGTCCCGCGCACGATCGTGGCGATCCTGGAGAACCACCAGCAGGCCGACGGCTCCGTCCGGGTCCCCGAGGTGCTGCGCCCGTACCTGGGCGGCCGGGAGGTCCTGGAGCCGGTCGCCAGGTGACCGGATTCCCGTACCGGCTGATCGCCACCGACCTCGACGGGACGCTGCTGCGCTCCGACGAGTCGGTCTCGCAGCGCACCCGTGACACGCTCGCCGCGGCCACCGCGGCGGGCGCCGCGCACATCGTCGTCACCGGGCGCGCCGTCCCCTGGACCCGGCACATCCTCGACGACCTCGGCTACCGGGGTCTCGCCGTCTGCGGCCAGGGCGCGCAGGTCTACGACGCCGGGGCGCACCGCCTGCTGACCTCGGTCACCCTGGACCGGCAGCTGGCGGGCGTGGCCCTGGCCAAGATAGAGGCCGAGGTGGGCCCGCTGTACCTGGCGGCCAGCCGGGACGGGCTCGACGGCGAGGTGCTGGTGGGCCCCGGCTACGCGGTCACCGGCAGGCTTCCCGCCACCCCCTTCACGGAGGCGTCCGACCTCTGGACCGCCCCGCTGAACAAGATCTACATCCAGCATCCGACGATGGGCGACGACGAGCTGGCGGCCGCCGCCCGGCAGGCGGTCGGCGGTTTCGTCTCGGTCGCCATGGCGGGCCAGGGCATAGTGGAACTCCTCCCGCTCGGCCTGTCCAAGGCCACGGGACTGTCGCTGGCGGCCCGCCGTCTCGGTCTGAAGTCCGCCGACACGATCGCCTTCGGCGACATGCCCAACGACATCCCCATGTTCGCCTGGTCGGCCCGTGGGGTGGCGATGGCCAACGCCCACGCGGAACTGCGGGCGGTGGCCGACGAGGTGACGGCCTCCCACGAGGAGGACGGCATCGCGGTCGTGCTGGAGCGCCTGCTGCCGTAGCCGGCTCTGCCTGTGCGGCTAACGGGCGGCAGGTCGTAGGTGATGGCGCTGGGGCGGAGCGGGTGGGCGCCGGCGGCACCCCCTCGGGGGCACCGCTTCGGCGCCGGACTGCGTGGCCTCCCCGTCCGCCCCAGCGCGGCGCCCCTGCGGCGGGGCGGTGGCTGGGAAGGCGGCCCACGCGAGCGCAGCGCTCACGTGCTCGAAGCGGCCGCCCCGGGCTGTCCTGTCGGCTGCACGGTGGGGTAACTACACCGGAGCCCGCCTCGGACCGCCCTGCCGGGAGCTGGACGTACTGCCGTGCATGGACATCGCCCGCTCCTCTCCCAGCTCGTGGCGCCGGGATTTTCCCGGCGGATGGGGCACAACCACTCTGCCCGGCCGCCGAATCGGGCGCCACCGAATTACCCGGGAGTGGCGGGCCGCCCTACCGGCGGCGCCACCTGCGCCTGCGCGCCTTGCTGAAGAACCAGCCCGCGGGCGGCTCGTCGGAGCGCCACGGCTGCGGCTCGGGCGTCTCGGCCCGCCAGCGGGCGGCGAGCATCCGGGCCCGGGCGGACGGCTCGGAGGTGCCGGCGGCGCGTATGAAGTCCTCGTCCAGCACGACCTCGTCCCAGGCGGCGGCGTCCCCGTCGCACCGGCCACGGCCGTCGTCCTGCCGTATCTCCTCTGCCATCTCCGGCCTCCTAGCCGTATCCGCTTTGCCCAGTGTGCCGGGACGCGGGTGAAGTCCCTGTCAAGGCCGGGAGGCCGGACAGGGACCCACGGGACTACTCCTCGCCCGCCAGCTTCAGCGACCGCAGCTTCTGGCCGGCGTACCAGGTGGCCAGCACGGTGACCGCCACCAGCAGCACGGTGGCCGTCGGCAGGCCGACGTCGGAGGTCACCAGGTCTCCGCCGGCCACCTTGTGGGCGACGGCCAGCGACCACTGCTGGACGCTCAGGGTGCGCGCGCCGGGCACCAGGGAGCCGAACAACGCCTCCCAGACCAGCGCGTAGACGAGCCCGAAGACCACCGCATGCCGGGAGACGGTGCCCAGCAGCAGGAAGAGCGCCGAGTAGGCGATGGAGGCGACCAGCGCGGCGACCGTGTAGGCGACGGCGATCTGCTGGCCGTTGCCGTTCAGGATCAGGCCCGCGACCATCGTCGGCACCGCCGAGAACACCATGGTCACGGCGATGGCGACGATCAGTTTGGTGAAGATGATCGTCGGCCGCTTCAGCGGCTTGGCCAGCAGGTAGACGACGGAGCCGTCGTCGATCTCCGGACCGATCGCGCCCGTGCCCGCGATGACACCGATGATCGGCACCATCGTGGCGAGCGCGAACCCGCCGAGCACGTCCGCGGCCGTCTGGTCGTCGGCTCCGGTCAGGCCGCGCACGACCGCGGAGATCACGATCAGCAGCAGGGGCAGCGCGCCCAGGATGAGGGCCCGGCGACGGCCGAGCAGGGCCCGGTAGGTGAGCCGGGCGACGGTGGGGTCGTACATATTCGGCCTCCTACGCCGCGACCAGGTACGAGAAGACGGACTCCAGGGACTCGTCCGACGGCGAGACCGTGAGCAGTCGGATGCCGTGGTCCCGGGCGACCTTGGGCAGCAGGGCGGTGAAGCGGCCGAAGTCGACGGCCTGGATGCGCAGCGCGCCCTCGGTGTGGTCGACCTCGATGCCGGAGGTCGACGGGTCGGCGATCAGCGCGGCCGCAAGGGCGCGGTCGTCGCTGGAGCGCACCAGGTAGCGGTGCGGCCGGTCGGTCATCAGACGGCGGATCCGGCGGAAGTCGCCGCTGGCCGCGTGCCGTCCGGCGACGACGACCTCGATGTGCCGGGCGAGCTGTTCGACCTCTTCGAGGATGTGCGAGGAGAACAGCACGGTGCGGCCCTCGTCGCCCATCTTCCGCAGCAGGTCCATCAGATGCATGCGCTGGCGCGGGTCCATGCCGTTGAACGGCTCGTCGAGCAGCAGCAGGGACGGGTCGTGCACCAGGGCGCTCGCCATCTTCACGCGTTGGCGCATGCCCTTGGAGTAGGTGGAGATGTTCCGGTCCTGCGCGTACTCCATCTCGACCGTGGCGAGGGCCCGCTGGGCCGCCTTGGCGCCGAGTCCGTGCAACTCGGCGTTGGCGACGACGAATTCGCGTCCGGTGAGGAAGTCGTACATCGCCTCCCGCTCGGGGACGATGCCGATGTGCCGGTAGATCTCCTCGTTGCGCCACACCGGCTGTCCGTCGAGGGTGACCGAGCCGGTGGAGGGGGCGAGGAAGCCGCCCATCATGTTGATCAGCGTGGACTTCCCCGCTCCGTTGGGGCCGAGCAGGCCGGTGACGCCGGGGCCGATGGTCATGGTGATGTCGTTGACGGCGACCACGTTGCCGAACCAGCGGGAGACGTGGTCGATGTTGAGGGTCGTCACAGTCCCACCTTCTTGTAGCGGCGCACCAGCAGGCCGTAGCTCGCGGCGATCAGTCCGAGGACCACGAGGACGTAGACCACGCCCTGGCCGGTCGACGGGGCGATCCCTCCGGGGTTGCGCGGGGTCGCGCCGAGGAAGGCCGACTGGACGCCGTCGATCAGCGTGACCGGCGAGAACAGGCCGATCCACGGAACGGCGCCGGAGTTGTTGTGCACGTCGGCGATGGCCTGCAGGGTGGACACCGCGCCGTAGGAGATGACCAGCACCGCGATCACCGCGGCGATGCCGAAGCCGCGGCGCGGGGTGACGGCGGCGATGACCAGGCCGATGCCGGCGAACAGCAGCGAGAGCAGGGCCACGGAGACCAGCCCCTCGGCGAACTCCTTCGTCTGGTGCGCGAAGCCCAGCTTGGACAGCAGCGCGCCCACGTACATGACGAGCAGGGGAGCGGCGGTGAGGATGAAGACCGCCGAGGCGAGCGACGCGAACTTGGCCCGTACGTAGTCGGCGGTCTCGATGGGCCGCGAGAAGTACAGCGGCACGGTCTTGAAGCGCAGGTCGCGGGAGACGGACTGGGGTGCCTGCGCGGCGACGTACAGGCTGATCACGGCCTGCATCATGATCGCGTAGCGGGTGTAGGCCACCGGCAGTTCGTGCGCCTTGGTGGCGACCGCGACGGCCACCATGATGGCGGCCGGCACGCACATCACCGCGAACAGCAGCATCGGCAGCACCTTGGACTTCACCGAGCGACCGAGGCCGTAGGAGCCGCGCAGGGACTGCGAGTACAGGGAGCGGCGGGCGTAGGAGCGGCCGAGGCGCGGGCCGTCGTAGCCGCGGTAGCCGATGTCGTGGATGCGGGTCTGGTCGCCCGAGGGCGAGGTCAGGGGCTGCTCAACCGCCATGGCCGACGGCCTCCTTCCGCTGCTCGTCGCTGCTGGTGAACACCTCGGAGATGTGGTGCCTGCGCTGCTCCATGCGCACCAGGCCGAGACCGAGGTCGGCGACCACGTCCCGTACGAGGTCGTACGTCTCCTCGCCCTCGGCGGTCAGCAGCAGGATGTGGCCCGCGCCGGGCAGGCCCGCGCCCTCGGCCTGCGTCTCCATCCCGCGCGCCTGCAGTGCCTCGCGCAGGGCGCCGGTGCCGTCGGGGTGCTCGTCGCTGTCGGTGACCTCGATCGCGAGGGTGGTCGTGGTCTGTGTGAAGTCGGTGGTGGAGCTGGACCGCAGGAGCTTGCCGCCGTCGATGACGACCACGTGGTCGCAGGTGCGCTCCAGCTCTCCCAGCAGGTGGGAGGTGACCAGGACGGAGATGCCGAAGTCGGTGTGGACGCGGCGGATCAGGCCGAGCATCTCGTCGCGGCCGACCGGGTCGAGGCCGTTGGTCGGCTCGTCCAGGAAGACCAGCTTCGGGTCGTGCACCAGGGCCTGGGCGAGCTTCACGCGCTGCTTCATGCCGGTGGAGTAGCCGCCGATGGGGCGGTATCGCTCCTCGTACAGCCCGACGTGGCGCAGGGTGTCCGCGGTGCGCTCGCGGGCGGCGGCGGGCGGCAGTCCGGACATGCGGGCCATGTGGACGACGAACTCGGTGGCCGAGACGTCCGGTGGCAGGCAGTCGTGCTCCGGCATGTATCCCACGCGCTCGCGGATGGCGGCGCCCTCGGTGGCGACGTCCAGGCCGAGCACCTTGGCTCGGCCCTCCGTGGCGGGGGACAGCCCCAGCAGGAGCTTGATCAGGGTGGACTTGCCGGCGCCGTTGGCTCCGACGAGTCCGGTCACACCGGGTCCGATGTCCACGGACAGCCGGTCGAGCGCGGTCACCCGTGGGAACCGCTTGCTCAGGCTTTCGGTCGCGATCACAGTCACGTCCACGACGGTAGTGATGCGGGCCACGCGAGTCGTCAGACCTCAGAGCCGTCTTCACGTCAGCCCCAGGTATTACGGGGCCCTAAGGGATGCCCTGCCTGAGAGTTACCGGGAGTTGTCCACAGCCCGCGACCCGCCTATTGACGCCGCCTCTAACAACTGTCACATTCACCAGTGTCAAGTTACGGACGCGTACCGCAGCCGACACGACGACGGGACGGGGCGGCATGACGACGGCAGTGAGCGGCGAACTCTCCGTGGAGCTCACGGGGTTCAGACGGGTGCAGCGCCTCGCCTACGAGTGCGCGGAGGCGGTCGCGGCGCGGCTGGAGCCGGGCGTGACCGAGCGCGAGACGGCGCGGATGCAGCGGGAGTGGCTGCGCGAGCGCGGGGTTCGGGACTGGTTCCACCTCCCCTTCGCCTGGTTCGGGGACCGCACGGCGTTCGTGGACTTCCGCGTCCCGCTGCAGTTCTTCCCCACCGACCGCGTCCTGGAGCCCGGGATGCCGTTCATCCTGGACATGGCCCCGGTCCACGAGGGATACACGGCGGACATCGGCTACTCGGGCTCGCTGGGCGTGAACCCGGTGCAGGACCGGCTGATGGCGGACCTGGAGGCGCACCGGGAGCTGATCCTGCGCGAGGTGCGCGAGCGGCGCCCGCTGCGCGAGATCTACGAGGACGTGGACCGGCTCATGGTCCGCCAGGGCTACGCCAACCGGCACCGGGCGTACCCGTTCGGCGTGATCGCGCACAAGGTGGACCGCGTGCGGCAGCGCCGCTGGTCCCCGCGTCTCTTCGGGTTCGGCACGCAGTCCCTGAAGGGCCTGGCCGCCGACGCGCTGCACGGCCACCGCGAGGGCTGGTCGCCCCTGTGGTCGCCGTACCGCTTCTCGGACCACCCGCCGCAGCCGGGTCTGTGGGCGGTCGAACCGCACCTCGGCTTCCGGGGGACGGGCGCGAAGTTCGAGGAGATCCTCGTGGTCACCGACTCCCGGGACCCCGGGGAGAGCGCGTTCTGGCTGGACGACGAGCTGCCGCACGTGCGGCGCTGGGCGGAGGAGAAGTGACACTGAAGGGTGCGCGCGAGCGCTGGGTGCGGACCGGCGGGGTCGAGCTGTGCGTGGCCGAGCTGGGCGACCCGGAACAGCCGACGGTGGTGCTGGTGCACGGCTATCCGGACAGCAAGGAGGTCTGGTCGGAGGTCGCCGCCCGGCTGGCGGACCGCTTCCACGTGGTCCTGTACGACGTGCGGGGCCACGGCCGCTCCACGGCGCCGAAGCCGCTGCGCGGCGGCTTCACGCTGGCCAAGCTCACCGACGACTTCCTCGCCGTCGTGGACGAGGTCAGCCCGGACCGCCCGGTGCACCTCGTCGGGCACGACTGGGGTTCGGTGCAGTCGTGGGAGTTCGCCACGGTCGGCCGCACCGAGGGCCGTATCGCGTCCTTCACCTCCATGTCCGGTCCGTCCCTGGACCACTTCGGGCACTGGATCAACGCGCGCGTGAAGCGTCCGACGCCTCGCCGCGTGGGCCAGCTCCTCGGCCAGGGCGCCAAGTCCTGGTACGTCTACCTGCTGCACACCCCCGCGCTGCCGGAGCTGGCCTGGCGCGGCCCGCTCGGCAAGCGCTGGCCGAAGATCCTGGAGCGGGTCGAGAAGGTGCCCGGCGGCGACTACCCGACCGCCTCCCTGCCCTCCGACGCGGCGCACGGCGCCTGGCTGTACCGGGACAACGTCCGCGCCCGGCTGCGCAGGCCGCGTCCGGACGCGTACGCACACGCGCCCGTGCAGCTCATCACGCCCCAGGGCGACGCGTTCCTCTCCGAGCGCCTATACGACGACCTGGACCGGTGGGTGCCCCGGCTGACCCGCCGCACCCTGCCCGCCAAGCACTGGATACCGCGCACCCGCCCGGACCAACTGTCCGCCTGGATCGAGGAATTCGTCATGTCCGTGGAAGGGGGCCGTCCCGAGCCGAAGGCCACCGGCCGCCATGCCGAGCGTTTCGGCGGGCAGTTGGTGCTGGTCACCGGCGCCGGCAGCGGGATCGGCCGGGCGACGGCGTTCGCGTTCGCGGAGGCCGGGGCGCGCGTGGTCGCCGTCGACCGCGACACCGAGGCCGCCGCCCGCACCGCCGAACTGTCCCGGCTGATCGGCGCCCCCGGCGCCTGGGCCGAGACGGCCGACGTCGCCGACGAGCAGGCCATGGAGAAGCTCGCCGAGAAGGTCCACCGCGAGTACGGCGTGCCGGACGTGCTGGTCAACAACGCGGGCATCGGCCTGTCGGGCTCCTTCTTCGCCACGACGACCGACGACTGGCGCAAGGTCCTGGACGTGAACCTCTGGGGCGTGATCCACGGCTGCCGGCTCTTCGGCGCGCGCATGGCCGAGCGCGGACAGGGCGGCCACATCGTCAACGTCGCGTCGGCGGCGGCGTACCAGCCCTCCCGGGCCCTGCCCGCCTACAGCACCTCCAAGGCGGCCGTCCTGATGCTCTCCGAGTGCCTGCGCGCCGAACTGGCCCCGCGGTCCATCGGGGTCACGGCGATCTGCCCCGGCATCGTCAACACCAACATCACCTCGACGGCCCGTTTCGCCGGCGTCGACGAGGCCGAGGAGCGGCGGCGCCAGAAGAAGTCGGCCCGCCTGTACGGGCTGCGCAACTACCCGCCGGAGAAGGTGGCCGAGGCGATCCTGGACGCCGTGATCCGCAACAAGGCGGTCGTACCGGTGACCCCCGAGGCCCGTGGCGCCCATCTGATGTCCCGCTTCCTGCCGGGAGCCCTGCGCCACCTCGCCCGCGTGGAGCCCCGTCTGTGAACGGCGCGGCCGGGTAGCCCAGGCGGACGGGGCGAGGCGCCCGTGGCCGCGGACACCGGG